>JANXUW010000718.1 GCA_025351985.1 Pseudolysobacter sp. | reverse complement strand
TCATCGTTCCAGCCTCATCAACGCGCTTTCATCGGCGCGGTGCGTCGACTTTCAGCAGCAGCGCATCGAGCACATCATCGATACGCCGGCCTTCGATCTGCATCTCCGGCGCCAGGCTGATGCGATGGCGCAGCGCCGGTTTGGCGATGCTGCGCAAATCATCCGGCGTGACGAAATCGCGATTCTCGAGCACCGCTTGCGCGCGTGCCGCACGCACCAGCGCGAGACTACCGCGCGGCCCCGCGCCCATGCCGATGCCCGGCCATTCGCGCGTGGCACGCGTGATGCGCACGGCATAGTCGAGCACGACATCATCGACACGCACGAGCGCAGTGCCGAGTTGCATTGCAACGATGTCGGCGGGTTTGGCCACAGCTTGCACGCGCGACAAATCGAAGTCGCTCGCGGTACGGCCCAGGCTGACATCGGTGACCATGCGCACCTCGTCGGCGTGGGTCGGATAATTCATGAGTATCTTCAGCAGAAAACGATCGAGCTGCGCCTCCGGCAATGGATACGTGCCTTCCTGCTCGATCGGATTTTGCGTGGCGACGGTCAGGAACGGCGGCGCCAGCGGAAAGCTGCGTGACTCGATCGTGACCTGGCGCTCCTGCATCACTTCGAGCAACGCCGCCTGCGTTTTTGCCGGCGCGCGGTTGATTTCATCCGCCAGCAAAAGATTGGTGAACACCGGGCCGCGGCGCATCTTGAAGCTCTCGGTTTTCGGATCGTAAAACGCGTGGCCGCTGACATCGCTGGGCATCAAATCCGGCGTGAACTGCACACGCGCGAAATGGCATTCGAGCGCGGTGGCAAGCGCGCGCACGAGCAAGGTTTTGCCAAGCCCCGGCACACCTTCGAGCAGCACATGGCCATCGGCGAGCAAAGCGATCAGCAACTGATCGAGCACCTCGCCCTGGCCGACAAACGCGTGTGCAATTTGCGTGCGGATGGCATGAATGCGTTCGACCAAAACGGCGCCGGTGATCGGCTGGATCGCTGCGGCGCTGGCTGGCGAGTCTGGGCTCATAATTTTGCTCTCAATGACATCAGGGTTTTTATCGCGGTGAAAAATTGCACGGGACGATTCAGATCGACGGGATTCAGCGCTTGCTGAAGATCCTCCGCAGAAAATCCGTATTGCGCGGCGAGTGCCTGCTGCATGACCTCGCCACGCAAAGCCGCAAGTGCTGGATCGCGACGCCGCAGACGTTCGAGAAACGCGCGTCGCGCGGCCTCGTACAGCGCCGGCCCGCGACCGCGACTGATCGCGAAATCACCGGCTGCCTGCACATGTTCGAGCAGCGCGCGCCGATTTGCCGTCACCGGCAGCAGCAATGGCCCGAAGCGCTGGCTGCGCGCCCACAACCACGCCAGCAACGCGAGCAGCAGCGGCAGCAGAATCGGCCAGCCCTGCACTACCATCAGCACATACCACGGCGGCACATCGGCGGCGTAGACCAGATGCACCTTGCCGGTGCCGGTGCCGAGCGCAGGCGCGAGCACTTGCCACGCCAGGGTCGCATTGTCGCTTTCGTTGAGGCGGCGATTGGTCAGAAAATCCAGGCTTGCGGCAACCAGCCAATCACCCTTGCCGCGGGTATGGCGCCCGAACACATAGCCGTTTTTTTCGCTGCCCCAGAGCCATGAAAATTCGGACACATGTTTCGCATCGACCTGAAAACGAAACGATGAGCAGAACTTTTCCTTGCCGATTTTGCTATCGGATCCATAACCGAAATCAGTGTCGAATTTTTCGTCGTCGTTTGCGTTTGTTTTGCTTTCAATTTTTTTATCGGGCACGTCGGTGTTCGTGCTTATCTCGCGCAAGCTCAAGCAACTGGAATGCTTTTTCACTTTCAAATCGAGCGATTCGAGCAACTCACCGACACGGCCTTCGCTGGCTGGCGGCAGTGCAAACAGCAGATGACCGCCATCGACAACCCAGTCCCACACGTCGTCGACCTGCTCGGCGCTCAGCGTGCGGATATCGGCGTTTATCACCAGCGCATCGCCGGGCTGAAGATGCATCGCTGCGATATTCAGGCCGGCATGCGTGGTTACGTTGGTGTGCTGCGCCTGCAAGGTTTTTTTCAGCGCGAAAAGCGGGTTGTAACTCGCCTCGCCGCGCATCGGCAAATTGATTTCCTGCGGCACGCGCTCGAAGGTGTACAACCACCAGCCAACCAACGCCGCGAGCACCAGCGCGACGATCAATCCGATCAGCAAGCCGCGTCGATTCATGCCACGGCACTCGACGGCTGGTTCCACTCGCCGAGCAGCAATTCCACCTCGGCGCCGCTCGGAATACGTTGCGCATACGCTGCCGCTTGCCAGCAATGCACGATGCGCAAAAACAGCTTCGCGTAAGCCTGATCCGGCAAACGCCGCGCGTGCCGCAGACATTCTGATTCGGTCGCGCCCGGTGGCAATACTGTGCCGAGATCGATCGCGAGCCGGTTCACCGCACCGCGATACAACAGCGCCAGCGCCGCACGCGGCTGGCCTTGCTGCCACAGTTTGCGCACCGCCGCGGCAATGTCGTCGGGTAGCGATTCGGGTGTGACGATATCGTGTTCGGTCGTGCGCTCCGGTGCACGTTTCGGCTCGAACCTGTCGCTGATCCACGGCAACCAGCGCCGGTGATATCGAATGACCAGCAACAACACGATCGCGAGCAAAATCCACAGACCGCTTTGCGCCAGCAGCGCGATGATTCCACCAATTGCGTGCAGCCACGGCGGCGATGTTTTGTCGCTCGCATCATCACTGGACGGATGGCGACGTTGCCAGGTATCGATCGTGGTTTTCGGGTTGAGATCGGGATCTTTATAGGCCTCGCCGATCGCGGCCTTGAACTCGGCATCGTCGTTGCGATATTCGCTGCCGAAAACATCTTTCAGGCTCGGTTTGAGCGGCGCCTTGATACCGGCTTGCGCCGCCGCACCGGCGATGTCGTCGGGTATCTGCTTGGCCGCAGCGTCGGCATCGATGACACATACGCCGTCGGTCTGACTGGAATGATCACCGTCGATTTCGTCCAGCGGAGCGGCGAGCGTCGGCGCTGATCCGGCCAAAGTCAGCGACAGCACAAATACCAGCAGACTCATCACTTGCGCCAGACGACCGGCAATACGGCGGAACGCTAGCTCGATATCCCAGGCTTCGAGCTGGGTGCGGCGGTTGAGATACAAACCAAACCCGGCGCCGACATAAAACGGCTCGATCACACTCATCGCCAACCAGCTGATAAAAATACTCAGGCACTGTGCCCAGAGCGGCGGCTGCGTCAGCAGATTGGTCCACATCGCACGCGTCGATTCGGAGAAAAATTCAATCGGCACAAACATCAGCCCGAGCACGATGATCGAAATGCTCAACATGATTTCGATATTCATGCAGATCAAGGTCAGCAACACGCTCGGCGAACCGACCGCGCGCAGCAACACGCGGCTGCGCGCGGCGCGCGGCGGACCACGCAGATTTTCCAGCAAATCCACCGGCAGCAGCATCGCGCGGCTCGGATGAAAACGCCGCCAGAACAACCACGGCCAGATGCCGGACCAGCCCCACTGCCACTGCGCGCGCAGGGTTTCGCGCACCGTCGGCGGCGCACCGAACACGGCGCGCGACAACACAAACAGCGGGATACGATCGAATAGCGGTTTGAGCCACCACAACAACACCGCACTGATCCACGGTTCGCCGCACAGAACTCCGACCGCGCCGAGCACGATCGCCAATGGCAACGTCAGCAGAATCCACACCGTCCAGATGCGCGATGCGTGTTCGCGTACCAGCGCGATGCCGAGATCGACGGCTTCCCACGATGAGCGCGGGCGCAATACGATGGTCAGTGCGGCGAGTTGCACGACTCAGGATCGACCGACGTCATTGGCATTGATGACAGCGCCATGTTTCGGCGCTTGCCCGCGCCCGCCACGCCATAACCACAACGGGATCGCCAGCCAGAGCGCGCCGCCGACACTGTATTTGACGACGTTCGGCATCCAGACGATCGACGACCAGAACGCTTCGACAAACGCGGCGAATACCAGCATCGCAAATACGCCGAGCACGAGCTTGCCGCCGATAACGCCTGCTTCGACCAACGCGCGGGAACGCGTGCGCCGGCCAGGCGCAATCAAGGCCATGCCGATTTGCAAACCGGCGCCGCCGGCGATCACGATCGACAATAATTCGGGCGCGGAATGGCCAACGACAAATCGCCAGAACGGCTCGCCGTAACCGATTGCAGTGAGATGCCCGGCGACGCCACCGATCAGCAAACCGTTCATCAGCAGCACGACGATCGCGCCGACGCCGGCAAGCAAGCCGCTGGCAAAGGTGCGAAAACCGATGCTGACATTATTGAAAATATAGAAGCCGAACATTTTCAGATCGGTGCCGCTTTCGCGACCGAGTTTTTCACTGCTCGATGCGGGGTCGTACATGTTTTCGTACTGCGCCAGTTCGGCCGGCGCGAACAGGCTGTGGGCGAGTTCCGGGCGCACTTGCAACAATCCGATGATGCCCAGCGCCGGCACAAAAAACAGCAGCGCGGCGAGCGTCATGACACGCCACTGGCTACGCACCAGACGCGGAAAATCAGCGGCGAAAAAATCCACGATACGTTGCCAATGCGGCGCGGGCGAGCGGTACAAAACCAGATGGCCGCGCTGCACCAGATCCTGCAAACGTTCGATCAACAACGCGCTGTAACCACGACGCTCGGCCAGTGCAAGGTGCTGGCAGACACGACGATACATCGATGGAAATTCGAGGTCACCGAACAAGCCTGCGCCATCCTGCAATCGCTGCAGAGACTTCGGGCGCGTGCGCTGCGCAAGCCATAAATCCAGCGCCACCCATTCGTCGTGATGCCGCTCCTGAAAATTTTCCTGCTTCATTGGATTCCGTTCGCGGACATCAGCGCCGTCCGAGGAAAGCGTTGGCCATGCCGAGCAATCGCTGCACTGCCAAGGCACCGTGGCTTTCGGTCAACATCGGCAAAAGTGCGGCGAGTTCCTGCTGCCGTTCGACGGTCAATTGTTGCGCGCGTTCGGCGAAAGCGACGATCGATTTTTGTTCGTCCGCGTGCAGCGTGATCGGCGCATGCACCACCGGCACCTGCGGCGCGGCGAGGTGCTGGTTCGGATTGCCGACGTGCACCACCAGCGTGCCGGCAACGATGTCGCCGATGCGCCGGCTTTGCGTATCAATCAATCCTGCGACCAGGCCGAAGCCGTAGAAAAACGGCAGCATGTCGACCACGCGCAGCAGATTGCGCACGATCGATCCCATCCATGTCACCGGGCTGCCATTGGCATTGATCACGCGCAGGCTCAGCGCTTTTTTGCCGATGGTCTGGCCATCGCGCAACACTTCGAACAGCACCGGATACAACCAGAACAGCACGAACAGCAGCAACAAATAAAGGCCCGTGCCGGTTTCGCCGAGCAGCGCCAACGCGGTGCCGATTATCCAGATCACACCGACCCGCACCGCAAAATCCACCGCCCACGCCGCTGCGCGCGGCATCACGCCGGCCGCTCGCAAGCGCAAGCGGATGCCTTCCGGCGTTTCTACCAGGGTCAAGGTATCGAGCACGAAGATGTTTGCGCCTCAGACCTTGACCACGAGCGTATCGGCGAAGACATCGTGCAGGCAACGCTGGCTTTCGCCGAAGATCATCAACGAATCCGTCAACGAAACAACCCAGCCGACCAGCGGAATGGCGCCAAGCAAAGTCACCGGTAACCAACGCGCGAAGACGATGCGCGACAGCGCACAACGGCTGCCGTCGCCGCGCACGATCTTGATGCCGAACATGCGCTTGGCGATGGTTTGTCCGTGCCGGTGCAGCAATACGAAATTGACGACGATCACGGCAATAAATCCGGCAAGTATCGCCAGCGCGAAAAATCCCTGCCCGATAACATCGGTCTTGCCAAAACCCGAACTCGCAAGACCAAAAATGACGGCCAGCACCATCACCACGCCGCCGATAATCACACCGTCGACGAGCTTGGCAGCAAGCCGGATGCCGCGATCAGCCAGCACCAGTTGACCGTCCGAAATATCTTCGACGCGCGCGACCGGCGCGGCATACGGATTCAACGCGGGTAACGGTGGTGGTTGCTGCATAAAAGTCTCCCCAGACAAGTCGATGGCACTGTAGCTGGCAAGTCTGTCACCCGACAATCCCTTGCTCGCGATAATTTTTTAAAACGCCGAATTTTTCCGGGTCAAATAGCGATGGTCAGATATCGCTGTTGGCTTCATCGCGTCCGCGCTGGCGGATGATCGCCTCTTCACGCGCGTCTTCGATCGCCAGCATGATGCCATCGACATCCGGCGCGGTTTCGTCGGCGACAAAGATGCCACTGAGTTCGGAGTCGGGGCGCAGTTCGCCCTGCTCGAATAGCGCCCACATTTCTTCGGCATAACGTGTGTCCGCCAATTCCGGGACGAAGCGTGCGAGCGTGGCGCTGATATTGTTGACGTCGCGCTGCAGCATCGCGCGCGCGGCATTGTTGCCAGCAGCGTTGATCACCTGCGGAAAATCGATGATGACCGGGCCATCGGCAGACACCAGCACGTTGTATTCCGACAGATCGCCGTGGATCAGGCCACTGCATAACATCAGCACGATCTGGCGAATCAGAAAGGTGTGGAAATCGCGCGCTTGTTCGGGCGTGAGTTCGACATCGCCAAGCCACGGCGCGGAGCGGCCTTCGGCATCGGTGACGAGTTCCATCACCAGCACGCCGTTGTAATAACCGTGCGGCTGCGGCACGCGTACGCCGGCGGAGCGGAGCTGATACAAGGCATCGACCTCGGCATTTTTCCAGGCGATTTCCTGTTCCTTGCGGCCAAACTTGGTGGCCTTGCCCATTGCACGCGCCTGGCGGCTGCCGCGCACCTTGCGGCCTTCCTGATATTGCACACGCGCCTGGAAACTGCGCTGCGCCATATCCTTGTAGACCTTGGCGCAACGGATATCATCGCCGCAGCGCACCACATACACCGACGCTTCCTTGCCACTCTTCAGCGGTCGCATCACTTCATCGATCACGCCATCGTCGATCAGAGCTTGTAAATCCTTGGGTGCTTTCATGGGTCCTTTGGTTTCTCTGGCGACACGCTAAAACGAACATTATCGACTATTTGCCTGCATCTTCCCCGCTGCACAAAAAACGACGTAAAAAAAGAGCCGGAAAACCGCTGCGTGGGGCAGAGATGTTCCGGCTCGGATAACCGCCGACTTCTCGCGAAATCAGCATGTCACACTGTTTTTTTTATCGCAAGAATAGCTGCGCACGAAAGTCATCAATGACGAACCGTTCGCTATAACCAAGTGCGCAGCGTCGGCAGGTATTTTTCCGACGATCCGGTGTTGACCACGACCACACGCTCGCCGCGTTTCAGTAAATCTCGATCGAGCAACTGCGGCAATGCCGCCAGACACGCGGCACCTTCAGGACTGATCCACCAGCGCGTATCGCGCCAGACGCGGGCGAGTTCTGCCGCAGTATCGGCCTCACTTACCGCCACCGCCGCACCGCCACTCGCGCGGATGATTTCGAGCACGCGAAAATGACCAATACCGCCCGGGACATTCAAGCCGCAGGAGATCGTTTGTCCGGCGCTGACGACCGTCGTATCTGCAGCACCCGAGTCGAACGCATTCACGAGCGGTGGAGTGACCTCACTTTGTACGCAAAACATGCGCGGTCGGCGTGAATCGATCAAACCGAGCGCCTGCAATTCGTCCCATGCCTTCCACATACCGAGCACGCCGGTGCCGCCGCCGGTCGGATAAATCACCGCATCGGGCAACGACCAGTTTGTCTCGCCTGGCGCGGGTTCCGCCAACTCCAGGCCCAACGATTTTTTTCCTTCGATGCGCCAGCCCGGTTCCTGAAACGTAGCGACCGAAAAATAGCCCTGGGGAACATATTTTTCCTTGAGCAACGCGCCGGCCTCGCGAATCGTGGGACCAATCAATTCGAGTTTGACGCGATCCGGAAAACGCTGCGCGGCAGCGGCCACGTTGCCAAGGATCGGCATTGGCGTGTCGTCCGGCATCGCCACAACGATGTTCAAGTCGCAAGCCAGCGCATAACGCGTGAGCGAATCGCCAGCGTTACCTTGAGTCGGCACGGCGAGATGAGTGAGCCCGAGTCGACGCGCTTGCGCCACCACCATGGCCATGCCGCGATCCTTGAAACTTTGCGTCGGATTGGCGCCGTAGCCCGCATGCGCCTTGCCTTCTTCC
>JANXUW010000709.1 GCA_025351985.1 Pseudolysobacter sp. | reverse complement strand
AATGCGCGAGCCGCGTGCGTACGGTGAGCAGGTTATTGGCCGCGAAATCATTGACCGCTTCGCGCTTGCCGAGCACGCCCAGCACGGTGCCGACCCAGATCATCAAGTCCGCTGGCGGTGCGAGGCGCGATTCGTTGCCGTTCTTGATCGCGAGAATCAGTGGCGCGTTGCGCAGCGCCTCGGCCTCGGCCACGCTCATGCCGACCAGCGGACTTTCCGCGGTGACGGTGACTTCGACCACATCGCCGTCGATGCCGTAGACCTCGGAAAAATAGGTTTCGGTGCGGCTGGCGGTGGCGTCCTGGCCTTCATCTTCGACCGGCAACAGGCGACGCGTGAACAATGCGAAAAACAGCAGGCCGGCGATCAACAACGGAATGCCGATCGGCGTGATTGCAAACAGCTTGAACGTCTCGATGGTTTGCGCACCGGGCGGCAGGTTGCGGTTGGCGCTGAGGATCAGATCGTTGAGCAGGATCAGCGGCGAGTTCGAGATCATCGTCGTGTTCGTGCCGGCGAGGATGCAGCACGCCATCGGCAGCAGCAGGCGTTTCAGCGGCACGCCGGTGCGCGCGGAAACACGCCCGACCACCGGTACGAACAATGCCGCGAGCGCCTGACTTTGCAGGATCGACGACAATCCGCCGGCGACCGCGTTGATGAGAAATCGCAAGCGCGCTTCGGCGCCGCCGGCCAATCGCAGAATGAACGATGCGGTCTTGTTGAGCACGCCGGTGCGATCCAGCCCGGCGCCCATGATCATCACTGCGATCAGCGAGATCACCGCGTTACCGGCGAAACCTTCGAACAATTGCTCGACCGGCACCAGCCGCGTGATGCCGATCACCACGATCACGAGCAGCGCGATCAGGTCGGCGCGGATCCATTCGAGCACGAGCATGAACACGGTGAAGCAGACCAGCCCGAGCACCAGCAGCATTTCAAAGCTGAGGGTGAGGCTGCCGTTCATGCGCGTTGCAGGCGTGTTGCGCTGACTGCGCGCGCGCAGGGATTCGCGCAGAAAAAAACCGGTGGCGAATCAGCGGCGTTCATACAATAAATCCCAGACGCCATGACCGAGGCGCAGGCCGCGTTTTTGGAAATGCGTGGTGATGCGACAAGCGGGTTGTGGCGCATAGCTGCCCGCGCCATTTTGATTGAGCCAGTCGGGTGCGGCTTCGAGCACGGCGAGCATATGTTCGGCATAGTCCGCCCAGTCGGTGGCGAGATGCAACAGTCCGCCCGGTGCCACATGTTTCGCGAGCATCGCGACAAATTCCGGCTGGATCAAACGACGCTTGTTGTGACGTTTCTTGTGCCACGGATCGGGGAAATAAATCCGCACCTGGGCGAGCGATGCGGGGGCGATTTCAGCGTTGAGAATTTCAACCGCATCGGCGTGATACAGCCGCGCGTTGTCGATATTCGCCTCGGCCAACGCGTTGAGCAATCGACCGACACCGGGGCGATGCACTTCGATACCGATGAAATCTTTTTCGGGTTCGTTTTGGGCCGCGGCGAGCAAGGCTTCGCCGTTGCCGAATCCGATTTCGAGCACGCGCGGTGCCTTGCGTCCGAACACCGCATCGTAATCGCGCAAACCAGCTTGTGGCTCAAGCCCGTAACGTGCCCAGTGCGCATCGAACGCACGCATCTGCGCCGGCGTGATGCGGCCTTGACGCAGCACAAAACTGCGAATGCGGTGCGCGCTTTCGTGCGGATCGGGAGCTGTGTCGGACATCCGTTGATCGCCTCAGAAAAACGTGCCGTCGAGCGGACTGGAGGCCGAGGCAAAACGTTTGCGCGGGATGCGTCCGGCGAGAAATGCCTCGCGTCCGGCTTCGATCGCCTTGCGCATTGCGCTGGCCATCAGCACCGGATTTTTCGCGCCGGCAATCGCGGTATTCATCAGCACGCCGTCGCAGCCGAGCTCCATCGCGATTGCTGCATCGGAGGCGGTGCCGACGCCGGCATCGACCAGGATCGGCACCTTCGCGTTTTCGACGATGGTGAGGATATTGTACGGATTGCGGATGCCGAGACCCGAGCCGATCGGCGCCGCCAGCGGCATCACCGCGACGCAGCCCATTTCCTCGAAACGCTTGGCCAAAATCGGATCGTCGTTGGTGTAGACCATGATGTGAAACCCTTCGCGCACGAGGATTTCGGTGGCCTTGATCGTTTCCACGACATCCGGGAAAAGGGTTTTGGTATCGGCCAGCACTTCGAGCTTTACCAAGGTTTGGCCGTCCAGCAATTCGCGCGCGAGGCGGCAGGTGCGCACCGCATCGTCGGCATTAAAACAGCCCGCGGTATTCGGCAGGATCGTGTAACGCGACAACGGCAGGACATCGAGCAGATTCGGCTGGCTCGCATCCTGGCCGATATTGCTGCGACGGATCGCGACAGTGACGATTTCGGTGCCGCTGGCTTCGGTCGCCAGGCGTGTTTCTTCAAGATCCTTGAACTTGCCGGTGCCGGTGAGCAGGCGCGAACGATAGGTTTTGCCGGCGATGTTGAGCAGATCGGAATGCGGGTTTGTAGTCATCAAGAATCCAGGGATTTAACGATCAGGCGCCGTGCGTGAATTGCAACTCAGCCGCCACCGATTGCATGCACGATTTCCACGCGATCATCGGCGCGCAATAGGTGATCTGCATGCTGGCTTTTCGGCAGGATCTCGCGGTTGATTTCGACGGCGACCTTGCGTCCGGCAAAACCGTGCCGATCGAGCAATTGTTCGACAGTGAGAGCGGCGGGGCAATCGTGGTCGATGCCGTTGAGGACAATTTTCATGCGCGCTAGTTTAACGGCAAGCGTCGCGGAAATGCCGCTTGTCGTGCGCAGCTTCGGTCGGATCGCAAAAGAAAGCGCCCGGACATGCCGGGCGCTGTATGGGTGTTGCGTGCGGATCAGTGATCCTTGTCTTTGTCTTTTTGCTCGCTGCCGCGCCGTGCCGGCGGTTCGCCACGGCCAGCGGGCGGTGCCTTGTTGCCTTGCTCTGGCGGCGCATTACGTGGTTGCGCTGGTGCTGCAACGCGACTTTGCTGTTGCTGTTGCTGTTGCTGTTGCTGTTGCTGTTGCTGTTGCTGTTGCTGTTGCTGTTGCTGTTGCTGTTGCTGTTGCTGCTGCATTTGTTGCTGCTGCGGCTGTCGTTGGCGCTGCTGTTGCTGTTGCTGCTGCTGCTGCTGCTGTTGCTGTTGCTGTTGCTGTTGCTGTTGCTGTTGCTGCACGGGCTGGGT
>JANXUW010000693.1 GCA_025351985.1 Pseudolysobacter sp. | reverse complement strand
GCGATCTCGGCGTGATCGAACCTCGCGTAAACCAGCGCCTGTTCGCGGCGCCGCCGATCGCATGATCGCCACCGATCGATTTGTCTACCTGCATCTGCACAAATCCGGCGGGACATTCATCAACGAATGCCTGCTGCGCTTTTTTGCCGATGCGCGGCAAATAGGTTACCACCTGCCACGCGCGGCGATTCCCGCCGCGTTGCGCACGCTGCCGGTACTCGGTTTCGTGCGCAATCCGTGGAGTTATTACGTATCGTGGTACGCGTTCCAGTCGCAGCGCGCACAGCCGAATGCGCTGTTTCGCTGCGTCAGCGACAACGGTAGGTGTGCATTCAAGGAGACCGTTCGCAACCTGCTCGAACTCGGCAACAACGAAGCACGGCTCGATCAACTGCTGGCCGCTCTGCCGGCGCAATATGGCCAGCACGGTTTGAATCTGCCGAGCTTTGCGCTGGCACCGATTCGTGGCAGCGGCATGGGCTTTTACAGCTTTCTCTACCGCTACATGTATGGCGAGAACGATGCCGCGCTGTTTGTCGGACGCACCGAAAACCTGCGCGACGATTTTCTCGCCTTTTTGCAAAAACCCGGCGTGGAGATCAGCGCGCCGTTAAACGATTTCATCCGCCACGAGCAGGCGCGCAATACCTCCAGCCATGGCGCATGGCGCGACTATTACGACACCGCGCTCGCCGCTGCGGTGGCCCGATTCGACCACGGCGTGATCGATGCTTTCGGCTATCGTTTCGAAAGCTGATCCGCTCTCGACTGAACCCGTCTCAACGCGCCGCGAAACGCTCGCTACGCGCGATGGTGGCTGCCAGGCGCGGCAGCACTGCGTCGATCTCCGCTGCATGGCGCTGCCATTTTTGCGCATCAGGCCGCGTCAGGGTATGGCGCGACAATGGCAATACATCGCCGAGTGCGTGATCCCAACGGAAATCGACGGCGCGGCACAAACGCGCAATCTCGGTCTGCGGTTCGGCCAGCAAGTTGGCGTAACGCGCCGTGATCACGCGCTCTTTCGGCAATACTTCCAGATCGTCGAGCAATATGCGTGTCGTCGTTTCCCACTGGGTTGCAACGATTTCGTGCAGCGGCTGGCCGATCAACTCGCGCCAGCCCGGAATCAACAACAGCGACCAGGCCGGACCGGTCCAGCCCGGAAGTTGCGGGTAGGTGACGAACTGACCGGAGCGCCACGCCTCGATCATGCTCGCGAGGGTTTCACGCGGATCGCGATGCAGATAGACAAAACGCGCTTGCGCGAACGTGTGCTCGAGCAATGGAATGCGCAACGCGTTTTTCGGTGTTTTTTCCAGGAAACGAACGCGGTCAGCGGCTGAAGAATTGCCATCGCGATCCACCAGACGCTGGGCAAAACGCTCGCGCAGTTCCGCCACCAGCGCGGGGGTTGCAACACTGCTGTCGAGCCGGTTCGACGCGTGACCTGAGGCGGCGATATTGAACTCCGGCATCGCCTCGAAAACGGCGTGGCTTTCGCCACCGATGCTGAATACTTCGGGCGCCTTCGCCAGCGTTTCGAACAACAACGTTGAACCGGAGCGCGGCGGTGAAACGATAAAAACCGGACGATCGAATTTCTCATCCGCCGCAGACGTCGATTGTGTATTTGCCAATGGCGTGCGCGGTTCACCGGCCACGTTATCGCGGCCGTCGCCAAGCGCGGCCTGGATCACCATGATGCTGATCGCGCCGTAAAGACGTACGCCGTTGCGCAAAACCAGATGCTCGCGAAAACGGTCAAGCTCGTGCATGAAATCGTCCAGCACCTGACGATATTCACCGAAGCCGCTGCGCGCCTCGCCGTGAATCGCCCACAAGGTTTGCCAGCGCCGCACGAATCGCCCGACCACTTGCTGCGCCGGTGCCAGCAGCGCGTGCGGCTGGGTTTCGCCGAGCAGAAATCCGATATGCGCGCGCAACTCCCACGGCGTCATCACGATCGGCACATTGGTCGACTCGAAACGCAGAGCCGGAACGCTACCGGGCTGCGGCGCAATCGGTTGCGCGCGCCAACCAGGGATGTCCATGCGGTACGGCCGACCGGCCTCAACCAATCCCCAGAAGTCCTCGCTGCCAACGGTATCGGCAACCAGATGCACACGCGACGCACTCGCCGCATTCAGCACGTTATGCATGCGCCACGTATCGAAGATCCAGCACTCACCCGCAGCCATGTTTATTTCGGCATCACCACACTGAAACCTGACTTGCGGCTGGGTGATGATCGGCACGTGCACTCGCGCGCGCTCGGCCCAGTAATGGCCTTGATCGACATGCGGCGTGACCTCGGCCTGACCCGACAAACGCATCAGCCGCGTGCGTCCGAGCACCGCGCCGAAACTCGCGAGCACCTGAGTCAGGTACGGGAGGCGAGAGAGAAAAGGCGTCGGTCGCATCGGCCCGGCGAGGCCGTCATTGTCGGGATCGCCATCGACGCCGATCAGCGGCAGCGCCGAGTTGCCCGGAAATCCCTGCGGATGCGGCGACCACTCCGATTCATCCAGCGCCGCCAATTCGGCGGCGAGAATATCGGCATCGAAATACAGCGGCAGCTGGATGAATGGAAACGGCAGTTTCATGTCGCGGCTTTCCGTTCGCTCTCGGCGCTGGCCGGCAAATAAATATCGGAACCTGCGGCGCGGAACTCGGCGGCCTTGTCCTGCATGCCGCGCGCGAGCGCTTCGGCGTCATCGGTCACGCCGTGCTCCTTGGCGTAATCGCGCACGTCTTGGGTGATTTTCATCGAACAGAAATGCGGGCCGCACATCGAGCAGAAATGCGCGTGTTTGGCGGCATCTTTCGGCAGGGTTTCGTCGTGGAATTCCTGCGCTTTTTCGGGATCGAGGCCAAGGTTGAACTGATCCTGCCAGCGGAATTCGAAACGTGCTTTCGACAACGCATTGTCGCGCGCCTGCGCACCCGGATGGCCCTTGGCGAGGTCGGCCGCATGGGCCGCAATCTTGTAGGTGATGATGCCGTCGCGCACGTCCTGCTTGTTCGGCAAGCCGAGATGTTCCTTCGGTGTGACGTAGCACAGCATCGCCGTGCCGAACCAGCCGATCATCGCCGCACCGATCGCACTCGTGATGTGGTCGTAGCCCGGCGCGATGTCGGTGGTCAGCGGCCCGAGCGTGTAGAACGGCGCCTCGCCGCATTCGGCGAGCTGCTTGTCCATGTTCTCCTTAATCATGTGCATCGGCACGTGGCCGGGGCCTTCGATCATGACCTGCACATCGTGTTTCCACGCCACTTGCGTGAGCTCGCCGAGGGTTTCGAGCTCGGCGAATTGCGCGGCATCGTTGGCGTCGGCGATCGAGCCCGGACGCAGACCGTCGCCGAGCGAGAACGCCACATCGTAGGCCTTCATGATGTCGCAAATGTCTTCGAAATGCGTGTACAAAAACGATTCGCGATGATGCGCGAGACACCACTTCGCCATGATCGAACCGCCTCGCGAAACGATACCGGTGACGCGCTTCGCCGTCAGCGGAATGTACGGCAAACGCACGCCGGCGTGGATCGTGAAATAGTCCACGCCCTGCTCGGCCTGCTCGATCAGCGTATCGCGGAAAATTTCCCAGGTCAGTTCTTCGGCGCGGCCGTCGACTTTTTCCAGCGCCTGATAAATCGGCACCGTGCCGATCGGCACCGGACTGTTGCGGATGATCCACTCGCGCGTTTCGTGGATGTTCTTGCCGGTCGACAAATCCATCACGGTATCGGCACCCCAGCGGATCGCCCAGACCATTTTCTCGACTTCCTCGGCGATCGAACTCGACACGGCCGAGTTGCCGATGTTGGCGTTGATCTTCACGAGGAAATTGCGCCCGATGATCATCGGCTCGCTTTCGGGATGGTTGATGTTGTTCGGGATGATCGCGCGACCGCGCGCGATTTCGCTGCGCACGAATTCCGGTGTGATGATTTTCGGAATCGCCGCGCCGAAATTTTCACCGGCATGTTGTTTCAGCAAGGTCGGATCGGTGATCGATTCCATACGCTGATTTTCCCGGATGGCGATGTATTCCATTTCCGGCGTGATGATGCCGCGCCGCGCGTAATGCATCTGGCTGACATTCGCGCCAGATTTCGCGCGCAACGGTATGCGTGTATGCGGAAAACGCACCGCCGCGAGTTTTGGATCGATGGCGCGCTTGCGACCGTAATCGGATGACAGATCCGGCAAGGTTTCGACATCGCCGCGCTCGCTGATCCAGCGCGCGCGCAGTGCCGGCAAACCGGCGACCAGATCGACGTTATGCGCCGCATCGGTGTACGGACCGGACGTATCGTAGACGGTGAATGGCGGATTTTTTTCCGCGCCGAACAGCAGTGGCGTATCGGCAAGGATCACTTCGCGCATCGGCACGCGCAGATCGTCGCGACTGCCGCTGACGTGGATTTTTTGCGAACCGGGAATCGGTCGTATCACCGATGCCGACAAGGCTTCGGTTTCCAGAATCAGGGCGGAGGGCTGGGCGTTCATCGGCATCGTCTCGTCGGGAAAGGAACGAAGCAACGGGCACGCCAGAGGCTGGAAACAGCGGTCGGACGAAGCTCCCTACGCCGGGTCAAACCGGATCAGGTTCCAAGGGACTATCTCAGCCTGCGGTAGGCACCCCTGCTTCAAGGACGACATTCAAACACGAACCGGCGCCCTTGGCGAGCGCGACGGTTTCGCTCAACGGTTTGCGATCAAGATACGGCGCGCGGGGCGTAGGCGCGCAGGAACATGTCGACCACACTCTCGATATGCCGTTCGATTTCGGTGGCGCTGATCGGTTCGCTACAGCCGATCAGGCGACGCATGTGGTATTCGCCCTTGACCAGGCAGAGAAACTGGCCCGCCGCGCGATGCGGATCCTGCACGTCGAGCTGGCCGGTTTCGGTGGCGGAAGCGAGCAGGTGTTCGAGCGTTTCGTTGGAGCGTTTCGGACCGGCTTCCCAGAACAGGTTGGGCAAACGCGAGCTGCCCTTGCAGGCATCGGCCATCAACATCCGGGCAAGGCCGATCGCTTCGTCGCTGACCACCAGACCAAAGAATCCACGCGCGATGATGAGCAAGGTCTTGCGGATCGGACCACGCACCGACGGCTCGAAAAACTCGGGCGGAAGCTGTTCCTCGCATTTCTCCCGGATCGCCTCGACGAACAAGGTTTCCTTGTCGCGAAAGTGGCTGTAGACGGTGAGCTTGGAGACACCCGCGCTGGCTGCGATGGCATCCATGCTGGTGCCTTCGAAACCCAGCCGCGGGAACATCTGCTTGGCCGCATCGAGGATGGCGGCGCGCTTTTCGAGATCTTTGGGTCGACCCGGTCCGGGCGATTTGCAGGCGAACAGATTCATAAAATTAAATTACTGGACTAGACGGTTTAGTTTATATAGTATACCAGACAGTTTAGTTTATTGCCCGGTTCGATTTGCAAGCCTTTCAGAGATAGGGATTCTAGCAATGCGTATCAATGCAGCGTACCCCCCTCGTGTTGCCGCCCTGTTCATTTTCAGCGCGGCGATCACCGTGATTTCAGGTTGCAGCAGTCATGCCGAAATCGCCGAGCCGCCGCGCAGCGCGATCGTCGCGCAGGCAACGCCGGCCACCGCCGCAGTGGCCGAAGTGTATTCCGGCGACGTGCATGCACGCTTCGAAAGCCAGCTCGGTTTTCGCATTAGCGGCAAGATCAAGGCACGACTGGTGGACGTCGGCGCGCAAGTGATCGCCGGCCAGGTGCTGGCCGAACTCGATCCGCAGGATATGCAATTGCAGGTCGCGAGCGCGCGCGCCACACTGGCCTCGGCCGAAGCGGATGCGGCGCTAGCCAAATCCGAGCGCGATCGTTATCACGCGCTGCTCGAAAAACATTTCGTCAGCCAGACCGACTTCGACGCCAAGGATAATGTGTTCAAGGCGGCCACGGCGCGCGTGACCGAAGTGCGCTCGGCGTTGTCGATCAATCAGAACCAGGCCGGTTACGCGAGTCTGCGCGCCGATCATGCCGGCGCGATCACGACCATCAACGCCGAGGTCGGCCAGGTCGTCGCGGCCGGTCAGACCATCGCCACGCTCGCGCACGATGGCGAGATCGAAGCCGAGATCAGCGTGCCGGAAAATCGCATCGGCAAATACAAGGCCGGCACACCGGCCACCGTCGAATTATGGGCCGATGCGGGCAAGCAGATTCCGGGGCATTTGCGCGAAATCGCGCCCGAGGCAGATCCGGTCACGCGCACATTCCGCGTGCGTGTCGGTATCGACCAGAACGGCGCACCGCTGCGTTTCGGCCAGACCGTACGCGTCTATTTTGTCGATGCGGCCGGCGCCGGATTGCAGGCATTACCGCTGAGCGCGCTGCACGAGCGCGACGGCAAACCGGCGCTCTGGGTATTCGATCCGAAGACCAAGCAGGTGCATCTTGTTCCGGTTGAAGTGAACGCGTATCGCGAAGACAGCGTGATCATTGCCAGCGGCATCGCCGCGCAGCAGTGGATCGTCACCGCCGGGGTGCACACCTTGCACGAAGGCCAGAACGTGCGCCCGGTCGATCGCAACAACAAGGCGGTCATGCTGTGAGCGATTCCACTGCGGCAAATTCAAACCCGCCCGAGCCGGAACATTCGCGTTTCAATCTGTCGGAATGGGCGCTGCGAAATCAGGCGCTCGTGCGTTATTTCATCGTCATTCTGGCGATCGCGGGAATCTGGGCCTACAGCGGATTGGGTCAGTCGGAAGATCCGCCATTCACCTTCAAGGTGATGGTGATCCAGACCGTTTGGCCCGGCGCCACCGCCGCCGAAGTGACGGAACAAGTCACCGAACGCATCGAGAAAAAACTGCAGGAACTGCCCGAACTGGATTATCTGCGCAGCTATTCGCGGCCCGGCGAATCTCAGGTGTTTTTCGTGATCAAGGATTCGGTGCCGGGCGCACGTGTGCAGGACATCTGGTATCAGGTGCGCAAGAAGATCGGCGACATTCGCTACACCTTGCCGAGCACCGTGATCGGGCCGAATTTCAACGACGAATTCGGTGACACCTTCGGCAACATCTACGCGCTGACCAGCGACGGTTTCAGTTACGCGCAAATGCGCGACTACGCCGAGCGCATCAAGCTCGAACTACTGCGTGTGTCGAACGTCGCCAAGGTCGACTTGATCGGGCTGCAGGACGAAAAAATCTTTATCGAGGTTTCCAACGCCAAGCTCGCCACACTCGGCGTGAATTTCGCTCAGGTGCAGCAAGTGTTGCAGAGTCAGAATGCGGTTACCGCTGCGGGCAGTTTTGAAACCGCGACCGATCGCATCTACATGCGCCCGAGCGGCGCATTCGATACGGTCGAGGCGATCCGCGATATTTCGATCCGCGCGAATAACCGTCTGTTTCGCCTCGGTGACGTCGCCGAGGTCAAGCACGGTTATACCGATCCCGCACAGCCGCGCATGCGTTTCAACGGCAAGGAAGCGATCGGCATTGCCGTGTCGATGCGCGATGGCGGCGACATCATCGAACTCGGTCACGCGCTGCAGGCGGCGCGTCCGCGATTGCAGGCAAGCTTGCCGGTTGGGCTGGAGTTGAATCAGGTCGCCGATCAACCGAAAGCCGTGCATGAATCGATCAGCGAATTCGTCCGCACGCTCGGCGAAGCGGTGGTGATCGTATTGCTCGTGAGTTTTTTCTCGCTCGGCCTGCGCACCGGCCTGGTGGTCGCGCTGACGATTCCGCTGGTGCTGGCGATGACTTTCGCCACGATGAAATATTTCGACATCAACCTGCACAAGATTTCGCTCGGCGCGCTCGTGCTGTCGCTCGGACTGCTGGTGGACGACGCGATCATCGCCGTGGAAATGATGGCGATCAAGATGGAACAAGGCATGCAGCGCATCCCCGCCGCAGCGTTCGCCTACAGCTCGACCGCGTTCCCGATGCTGACCGGCACGCTGGTCACGGCGGCGGGATTTCTGCCGATCGCCACCGCGCGTTCTTCGACCGGCGAATACACGCGCGCGATTTTCCAGGTCACCGCGATCGCGCTGTTGTTGTCGTGGATCGCCGCGGTCGTTTTCATTCCGTATCTCGGCTACAAACTGTTGCCGGATCGCCATGCCGCACCGAGCGATAACGCGTTTGCGCGATTCGTGCGGCGCCTGCGTGCGCACCTGCCGCTGTGGCTCGGCGGCGTCAGCACCACCGAGGCGAATATGCCGCTCGACGATCCGTACCAGAGCGGTTTCTATCGGCGTTTTCGCAGCCTCGTGGCGTGGTGCGTGAGTTATCGCAAGACGGTGATCCTGGTGACCGTGCTGACATTCATTTTGTCGCTGATCGGCTTCGGTTTTGTGCAGCAACAATTCTTTCCGGATTCAACGCGCACCGAATTGCTGGTCGATCTGAAGCTCGCCGAAGGCGTGTCGCTGACCGCCACCGCAGAGCAGGTGAAGAAGCTCGAAGCGTGGCTGGCGAAACGTCCCGAACTTGAAAATTCGGTGGCTTATGTCGGCTCCGGTTCGCCGCGTTTTTATCTGTCGCTCGATCAGCAACTCACGCAGGCCAGCTTTGCCGAATTCGTGTTGCTCACGCGCAGCCAGGAAGATC
>JANXUW010000655.1 GCA_025351985.1 Pseudolysobacter sp. | reverse complement strand
TCTGATCGTGGCGAACGCCAGCAACGACGACGTTTCGGTGCTGCTCAACACTACGGCGCCGGGCGCGATCACGCCCAGCTTCGCCGCGCAGCAGACCTTTGCCACCGGCAACAGTCCTACGTCCGTCACCGCCGTCGACGTGAACGGCGACGGCACGCCGGATCTGATCGTGGCGAACAGCAACAGCAACACTGTTTCAGTGCTGCTGAACACGCAATACCAAGCCAAAGTCACCGGCAGCCCGGTGATCGGGACTATCGTGCATGACTACATCTTCGCCGATGGTTTCGGTCCGTGACGGCGTCGACCAGGCGATAACGGAAGTGGGCGGGGCAGGCACGATCGTGGCGCTTTTGTCGAAGCGATCGTCGATGATTTCCGAGTGCTCGCGCCTGATCTCGTCGGCCAGAGGTATCAATCCGAAATCATTAAAAATGAGTCATTGGAAATTCGCCAGTTGCTTGAACAGCTGGCGCTTTTTTTTGAGCGCATCGGCACGAATGCGTTCCTCGACGAGCGAGCGTTTCATGTGCAATCTTGCCTACGGACAACCGCTGCGCTTGTATGAGGCGACACGCAGCCGTCCACTAGCGTGCCCAGCCTCTGCGAGAAGGGCTGACAGCTTTGCTGCACGAAACTGGCCCCAATCGCCAACGGCCGGTTCCGGGAAGGCACAACTGAGCATCCTGAAAGTGGCCGGCTCCTGCCGGTGATCATTCCGGCAGCAGCCGATCATGTGCGCCGGCACACGCGATCAAGTTGGCCGGTACGGGCAGCCGTTCGCTTCGGCATCCTGCCTTCGCAGTCCGAGCACAGCCGGCGCGCAAATTATCGAGCGCAGTAGGATAATCAGAGGTTCCTTGGAGCAGGGCGCTGTGGTCGCAATGACATCGACGCTGCGGCGCCCCACGCGCAGTGCAGCGACGGCTCAATTCGGTTGAGAGAGAAATGTCGAACGAAGGCCAGATGTGCCTGGATCGCCAGACGCTGTGCGGGATTTTCGCGATTCGAAAATAAATTAATGGTGCAATAGATATCAGTGCTTGAATCGCACCAACACGCGTTGCCCGATGCGCAGATCTTTGTCCTGCAGTAACAGCACACATTCGACATCACGCTCGTCCGGGCGTGCTTCGGGATCATCGCTGTGCTTGTTCGGCCCGAATACCGCGCCGATACGCACCACGCGCGCGTTGTAGGTTTTGCTGTCGTCGCCGTCGCGCACGATTTCGGCCTGCATATCGGGATGCACCTTGTCGACAAATGCCTCGTTGAGTTCGGCGCGCACGATCAGTGGACGATCCGGCAGCAGCTGGAATAATTCGGTGGCGGATTGCGCCAATATGCTGTCGCCGACATGTACGTTACGACGCACGATGCGTCCGGCGGATGGCGCCCGCAACGTACGGCGCTCGGCCTCGTAACGCGCGTTTTCCAGATGCTTCGCAGCGACGGCAGTTGTCGCCTCGGCGGCGTTGATTTCGGCCGCGAGCAAGGTTGCTTCGCCTTTTGCGTCGTCCGCCGCCTGGCCGGTAGCGGCGCCTTCTTTCGCCGCCGCGAGCAAGCGTTGCGCGCGTTGTCTGGCATCCGGCAACTTCGCCTGCAGCACCTTGGTTTGCGCGCTGGCCTGATCGAGTTCGGCTTGGGCGATGCCAACCGCGATCTGCGCCTGGCGCTCGTCCATCACCGCCAGAATCTGACCTGCAGTAACTACATCGCCGTCTTCGGCATTGACCTGCTTGATCACGCCATCACGTTCGGCAGTAATGCGAACGAGGCCGCCTTCGACATCGACCGAGCCACGCGCCATCGCAATATACGGGCTCGCTGGCGGCGGTGTTGCGGCATTGGCTTCTCCAGCGGCGTGATCGCGGCTGGAACACGCGCTCAGGCACAGCGCGAGCAGTATTGCGAATCCGCTGATCGATCTGGGGGACGTCATTTTGAATGTGCCTCGTGCAAAGCTGCCGCGCCGGTCGAAACGCTGGTGCGCAGGTCGGAAAGTATCTTGCCGTCTTCCATTTTCAGTACGCGATCCGAGTACGCAATCAGTCGTGGATCGTGGCTCACGCACAGCACGGTGGTGGCGTGGATACGCGCAATATGATGCAGCATATCGATCACCAATGTGCCGTTTTCGGCATCGAGCGCGCTGGTCGGTTCATCGACGAACAGCAGCTCGGGTTCCTTGGCCAGCGCGCGCGCAATGGCGACGCGTTGTTTCTCGCCGCCAGACAATTCGATCGGACGCAACCGACTGCGACTCGACAATCCGACTTCATCGAGTGTCGCCATCGCACGAGCGCGCGCCTTCGCCAGCGGCATGCCGAGATAACCGAGCGGCAACATCACCTGTTCGAGCGCAGTCAGTGCGGGAAAAAGATTGAAGCCCTGGAATACGAAGCCGGTATGGCGCAGACGAAAACGCTCCATCGCGGTGGGCGACAGACGCCAAAGATCTTCGCCGAGCGCTTGTACCCGCCCCGAATCCGGGCGCAGCAATCCGCTGAGGATCGCGAGAAGCGTGCTTTTGCCGCAGCCCGATGGGCCGGAAATCAGGGTTAATTCGCTTGCGGCGATGCCGATTGAAAGCCCGCGCAATACGTCACTGCGCACACGTCCGGACAGGAACGATTTGTGCAGCGCTTCGGCTTCGATGGTCAGCGTGGTCATGGCGATATCAACGCAGCAACGTCGCCGGATCGGCGTGGCGCAAAGCACGCACCGCCATCAAGCCGGAGACCAGCGCGATCCCCATCACCAGCACGCCGCACGCGAGCACGGTCAGTGCATCGAGATCGACCGGCACATCCTGCTGCCGCGCCAGCGCGATGATCAACGCACTCAGCGCGCCACCGATCAGCAGGCCGATTGTGCCGACCCAACTGGCCTGTTCGAGTACGACATTACGCAAGCGCCGAAAGCTCACTCCGAGCGCATGCAGCGTGGCGTATTCGCGCACCGAACCCGCGACCGCCGACATCAAGGTCTGGCTGGTGAT
>JANXUW010000653.1 GCA_025351985.1 Pseudolysobacter sp. | reverse complement strand
CAGGTGAACGAGCAAACAATCTCGAAGTGGCGCCGCGGCTTTGACCATTCCGGCATCGCTAGACTGAGCGATGCACCGCGCCTTGGCTAACCGCGCGAGATGGACGATGCGAAGATCGAAGAAGTCATTCGCAAGACGTTGCACGAGAGGCTGGACAACGCGACGCATTGGAGCACGCCACGGATGGCCAAGGCAGTCGGACGGTATCCGACCGCCATCAGCCGGATCTGGTGAACCTTTGGACTGAAGCCGGCACTGCGCGGACACCTTCAAGGTGTCCACCGATCCGCACCTCGTGGTCAAGGTGTGCGATATCGTCGAGCTGCATCTAGCACCGCCGGAGCGGTGCTGGTGTTGTGACTATATGAAAATAAAGGAAAATTTCAGATGCTAATGCTGCGCTAACGATAAGCTCAAGTTTAATCCAGCCGCCGCCGCTATCCTTCCCCGGGATTTGCTGTTGCCAGTAGCGCTGGAGCAGATCCGCCATCGGCACAGGGACTGACCCGCGTCAATTCCGATCATGGATGAGCTCACGCAGAACCAGCAGCTCAAACCAGATCGGTTGCATTACGGCACCTTGGTCAAATCCCTTGCGACATACAAATCCGCCACCAGGAACCGGGAACTTCAGAATGGATCGATACCAAGTCATCGGGACGCATCAAAATTGGATGCTCGCCCACCGCTCCCTTCACTGGATGAAGGCAGCGCGCCTCGCTGCTAGTTGCTTCGGCTTGGCGATACTTTGTTTAATTCTGGCGGCCCTGCCTGTTGCCGGACGGGCCCAAACCGTGACCGAATTTTCTGGTATCAACGCCGGCAACCCGCCTTTCAGCATCACCAAGGGTGCCGATGGCAATCTCTGGTTCACTCACGCCAATGGCCCTGCGATCGGTCGTTTGAATCCGATGACCGGTGCCATCCAGAATTTCTCCGCCGGTCTGGCCTCGAACACCTACGTCAGTGCTTTGATCGCCGGACCGGATGGCAATATTTGGGGGACCGATTTCAGTGCCAACAAGATCGCAAAGATCGCGCCAGACGGAACGATCACCGAATTTGGCACCGGCATCTCCACGGCGGCCGGATTGACCGACCTTGCCGCTGGGGCCGATGGCAACCTCTGGTTCGTGGAAAACTCAGGCAATCGAATCGGGCGCATCACCACGACCGGCGTGGTGACGGAGTTTTCGACCGGCATCTCGGCCAACGCCGGCTTGCTGCATATCGCCGCGGGCCCGGACGGCGCCTTGTGGTTCACCGAAAATACCGCGAACAAGATCGGGCGCATAAGCACCAACGGTACCGTGACCGAATACGCCGGGATCACCGCAAACGCGTCGCTGGAGCAAATTACGGCAGGGCCAGACGGCAATTTGTGGTTCGTCGAATATGGCCCGAACAAGATCGGGCGAATCACGCCGGCCGGAGTGGTTGCCGAGTTCGGCGTCGGCATCACATCGCCGACAGCCATTAACGGGATTGCTGCCGGGGCCGACGGAAATGTCTGGTTTACCGAATACGCCAACAATGCGGTCGCGCGCATCACCCCGGGCGGGACGGTCACTGAGTTCCCGATTCCCACCGCTCAGGCCGGACCGATAGGCATCACCCTCGGAGCGGACAATAATCTTTGGTTTGCCGAACGCTCGGCGGGCAAGATCGGCCGCGTGACGCCAGCGGGCAGCGTGAGCGAATTTGTCGGCATTCCACCGAACGCTTCCCCGCGCAGCATCGCGCGAGGGCCCGATGCCAATCTCTGGTTTGTCGAGTACGCCGCGGACCGAATCGCCAAGATGACGCCCGCAGGGGCGTTGAGCGAGTTTGCCGCCGGGATTACCTCGCCCACCAGCCTCGACGGCCTCGTCTCTGGCGCGGACGGCAACCTGTGGTTCACCGAATACAGCCATAATGCCGTTGGCCGTATCATGCCGAGCGGAACGGTGACCGAATTTGCCGTGGGTACGCCGGCCGCCGGCCCAAACGGCATTACCCTCGGCCAGGACAACAACCTTTGGTTCACCGAACGGTCGGCGGGCAAGATCGGTCGCATCACTCCTTCGGGTACGCTGACCGAATTCAGCGGCGGTTTTTCGTCCGCCGATCCGCCGAACGTTATCGCCCTGGGTATCGATGGCAAC
Organism: Pseudolysobacter sp.; assembly: GCA_025351985.1. Lineage (GTDB taxonomy): Bacteria > Pseudomonadota > Gammaproteobacteria > Xanthomonadales > Rhodanobacteraceae > Pseudolysobacter. The sequence continues at coordinate 5,633 of JANXUW010000653.1, read as the reverse complement.
TTGTGGTTTACCTACCTCAACAGTCGCCGGATCGGACAGTTGCAGCCAAGTACTGGCACGGTGACGAACTTCAGTACAGGACTTCAAAGCAATTCGTTCGTGAATGCGATCACGCAAGGCCCTGATGGCAATGTCTGGTTCACCGACTTTGGCGCCAATCAGATCGGCCGCATCACACCTGCGGGGGTGGTGACCGAATTTGCGACCGGCATTTCGCCCAATGCGGGCCTCGTAGATATCGCAACGGGACCCGACGGGAACCTGTGGTTCGTGGAAAACACCGGCAACCGCATCGGCCGGATCACTGCGGCAGGCGTGGTACGCGAGTACACCACGGGTATCACCGCCAGCGCCGGGTTGTCACATATCGCCGAAGGCCCGGACAATGCGATGTGGTTTACCGAGTCCAGCGTCGGTCAGGTTGGCCGCATCTCCGTGCCACTGCCAGGGCCGGATCTGCATATCGTCAAGACGCATGTCGGCAATTTCAACGCCGGGCAAAGCGGCGCGGTATTCACCATCAGCGTCAGCAATAACGGCACACTGGTCACAACTGGCAGCGTTACGGTGACGGATACTTTACCGGCCGGTCTGACCGCAACTGCCATTGCCGGTTCCGGCTGGACGTGTTCTTCGGCGGCTCTAAGTTGCAGCCGGGCTGATGCACTGGCCTCCGGCGGTGTCTATCCACCGATCACGGTCACGGTCGATGTGGCCACTATCGTGTCGGCGACCCTGGTCAACACCGCCACTGTGAGCGGCGGCGGCGATAGCACGCTCGATGACAATGTCGCCAGCGATTCGGTGACTATCAGTGATTCGATCGCGCTGGCCAGTAATTTCAATTCCGCGGTTTTCGGCCAGGCGGTGACGCTAACCGCGACACTGGGCAACGTGTCGAATCCAACGGGTTCTGTGCTCTTTTGCGATGGTGGCAGCGTGAGCGGCAATTCCTGCGGCGCTGGCACCGTGCTGTGCGGCGGCCCGGTGACGCTGACTATGTCAGGTGGGGTGAACACTGCCGTGTGCACGGTCGCTGATTTGACGCCCGGCTCGCATAACCTCGTCGCCGGCTTTACGGGCGATGCGAACAATGCCGCCGTTGCGACTCAGACGGCGCTCGTCCTGGTCGTAGGGCGCGCCGCGACGACGACGAGCGTTACCCTGTCTCGCACCGTCATCAACGCCGGCGATGCCGTTACTGCGACGATCATTGTGGCTGCGATAGCACCGGGTGCCGGCACGCCGACCGGCACCGTAACGGTCAGCGACGGCGCCGCAAGCTGTCAGATCAGTTTGCCCGCGACAAGCTGTCAGCTGACACCAACGAGTTCGGGTTTGACGACGGTAAGCGCTGCTTATGCGGGTGACGCCAATTTTCTCTCGAGCAGCGGAACGGCTACGTTGACCGTTCGTTCGCTCGTCGTGGCAGTGCCGACGTTATCCGGCGCTGTGCTGATTTTTTTCTGCGCACTGCTGATGGCGTTGGGATTGTTGCGCCTGCGAGTGGCCAAGCGGTGTCAATTCGTCAAGCTGTGAGCAGCAGCGTTGGGTGCGGCGCACTCGTGCCGATCTCCGCTGCCGCTGCCTTAAAGATTCACCGTCGAACATCTAGAGTTCGATGCCAAGCCACAACCCGAGCTGCTTGCGCGCTTCTTCGACGCCGGTTTTTTTGCTCGACGAAAACAATTGCGCGCTGGCGTGTTCGCTGATCGCGGTGATCTGTTTTTTTACCGTCGCGAGCGTTTTCTGGCCCTCGCTGAAGGTGAGTTTGTCGGCCTTGGTGATCAGGCAATGACACGGCAGGTCGATCGCCGCGCAAAACGTCAGCATCTGCTGGTCGAACTCCTTGAGTGGATGGCGCGCGTCCATGATCAGCACGATGCCGCGCAGCGAATCGCGAATGCGCAGGTATTTGTCGATCAAGAGGCGCCAGTGATCGCGCATTTTTTGCGGCACTTCGGCATAACCGTAGCCGGGTAGATCGATCAGGCGACGCGAAGAATCCATCGTGAACACCACGAGCTGCTGCGTGCGCCCGGGTGTTTTGCTGGTGCGCGCAAGGCCGACATGATCGCAGATCGCGTTGATCGCACTCGACTTGCCGGCGTTGGAGCGTCCGGCAAACGCGATTTCGAGGCCGCTGTCGTCGGGTAGCTGTTCAAGCTGGTGCGCGCTCAAGGTGTAGGCCGCTTGGGCGAAAGGATTGCTTTTCATGAGGTACTCGGAGCGGGCAGCGTGATCGGCAGTTTAACCGCTTGCGCGTTCTAGCAGGCGGGCTCGCCGCAAAGCGCCAGCGGTTTGACCGCGTTGCGGCGGCGCTGGTATATAATTTCATCGTTTTCCGCGGCATTCGCGGATGCGCCGCTTGGCGCACGATCGATTATCCATAATTTTCTGGAGTGAAGTGTATGAGCTTTCGGCGAGTATTTGCGCTGGCGCTAGTGTTTGCAGTCGGCGCCGTTCAGGCCGAAGAAACCGCCAAGACGGTGATCGTGGGCGATGCCAAAGCCGGCGAAACCAAGTCGGCGACGTGCGGCGCGTGTCACGGGCTGGATGGCAATTCCGCGTCGGCCCAATATCCGAAACTTGCGGGTCAGCACGAACAATACATCGCGCGTCAGATCACGCTGATCAAGACGATGAAGCGCGAAGCGCCGGTGATGATGGGTTTTGCCGCAACGTTGTCGGATCAGGACATGCATGATCTTGGTGCGTATTTCGCGACCAAGAATTCGATCCCGGGCGTGGCCGACGACAAGATGAAAATACGCGGTCAGGCGCTGTATCGCGGCGGCGACAAGAACGACAGCACACCGGCCTGCATGGCCTGCCACGGGCCGGACGGTCGCGGCAATCCGGCCGCGGGTTATCCGCAGCTCGCCGGACAATATGCCGATTACATTTCTGCCAAGCTGAAAGATTGGCATGACGGCAAGAGCTGGGGCGACGACGAACACGCCAAGATCATGCCGGCGATTGCGATGCGCTTGTCGGCCGATGATATCGCGGCGCTTTCCTCTTACATCGAAGGCCTGCACAACGCCGGCGCGGCCAGTGCGGAAACCGGCAAGAGCGCCCGATAAACACAGCCACAATCGCCAGATGCGCCGCACGGAACCTAAACCGCACGCGGTGTGTCTGACACCGCTCACCGCACTCTGAGGTTCTCGATGTACAAAATCATTTTCGGCCTGCTCGCCACGTTGGCCGTTGCCCAATCCGCCGTTGCGGTCGAGCCCGCGAAAGCAGGCAAATGGGAAGCGGGCAAGGATTATTTCCTGATCGAACCGGCGCAAACCACTAACACCGGCGACAAGATCGAGGTGCTGGAAGTTTTCAGCTACGGATGTCCGCATTGCGCCGATTACCAGCCCACCGCCGACAAGATGCAGAAGAGCCTGCCGGCCAATGCACAATGGGTTTACATGCCAGCGGATTTCCAGCCAGGCTGGCCGATCTACGCGCGCGCTTATTACACTGCGCAGGCGCTCGGTATTTTCGAGAAAAGTCATCAAGCCTTGCTGAACGCGATCTACGTCACCCACAAGGTGCCGCAGAAACTCAACAGCATTGATGACCTCGGCAGCTTCTATTCGGATTACGGCGTAAAGGCGCAGGATTTTATCGACACCGCAAAATCCTTCGCCATCGACACCAAGGTCAAGCGCGCGAGCGCGATGCAAAAAACCTACGGTATCGAGAGCACGCCTTCGTTCATCGTCAACGGCAAGTATCGCGTGCGCGTCGGCGCGGACACTGCTGACATCGTGCAATATCTGGTGGCGCGCGAAAGCGGCACCGCCAAATAATTCTTCCCGATCGACTACGGAGATACCCCATGTTGCAGCGTTTCGCCTTCATCGTCGCCGGCTTGTTGCTGGTCACCGCCAGCCATGCCGAGGAAAAAGCCGCGCCCGTCGCAGCTGCCGCGCATACGTGGGAAGCCGGCAAGGATTATGTCCTGATCAATCCGCCGATTCCCACCAGCACCGGTGGCAAGATTGAGGTGCTTGAAGTATTCAGCTACGCGTGCCCGCATTGCGCGCATTTCCAGCCGTACGTGGATCAGCTCAAGGCGAAGTTGCCGGGCAATGCGCAATTCGTCAGCCTGCCCGCGGTTTTCAATCCTGCTTGGGAACCTTACGCACGCGGTTTCTACACCGCGCAATCGTTCGGTATTCTGGACAAAAGCCACCAGGCGCTGCTGGATGCGATCCATCGTGACCACAAGCCGCTGCGTACGATTCAGGAACTCGCGCAGTTTTATGCCGACTATGGCGTGAAGCCGGAAAACTTCTTGTCCACGGCGGGTTCGTTCGTGATCGAAGGCAAGCTCGCGCATGGCAACGATCTCGTACGCAGCTATGGCGTCGAGGGCACGCCAACCTTGATCGTGAACGGCAAATATCGCGTCTCGGTCAATGATCACGGTGTGCAGTTTCCGGAAATGATTGCGATCGCGGAATTTCTGGTGGCGCAGGAAAGCGCCGGCAAAAAAGCCAAATAATCGACACACGCAACATCGACAGTGCTGGCATCGCAGCCTGTTCACAACACAAACTGCTAGTCTCGTGTCATGAGCGCCACTATCGCCGAGACTACGCCAGAGTCGACCAGCACTGCAGGCACGCGCCTGCAGCTGCTGAGCTGCAATATCCTCGCCGGCACCAGCGTCAGTGGCTACCGCGATTACGTCACCAAAAGCTGGACGCAGGTTTTACCGGCGCGCAGCAAACGCAACAATCTCGATGAGCTTGCACTGCGCGTCGCCGACTTCGACCTGGTCGGATTGCAGGAAGCCGATGCCGGCAGTCTGCGCTCGGGTTTTCTGAACCAGATCCAGTATCTCGCCGAGACTGCGCGTTTTCCATTCTGGAGCCATCAGCCGAATCGCAAGGTCGGTCAATTTGCGCATTCGAGCAACGGCCTGCTGAGCCGGCGCGAGCCGATCGAAGTCATCGACTATCCGTTGCCTGGACGTATTCCGGGACGCGGCGTGTTGTGGGCGCGTTACGGGCCCGAGTGGCATGGGCTGGTGATCCTGGTCGCGCACTTGTCGTTGGGACCGAAAGCACGCCGACGCCAGCTCGATTTTGTCGCCGAACTGATCGGCTCGCATTCGCATGCGGTATTGATGGGCGATCTGAATTGCACCGCCGACAGCGCCGAGTTGCAAGGCCTGTACGCGCGCACCTCGCTGACGCCACCGCCCGATCCGCCGCCGACCTTTCCGAGCTGGCGGCCGTTGCGCGCGATCGATCATATCCTTGTGTCGCAGCATATCCATGTCGAACATCTGCGCACGCTGCCGCATGCGGTGTCGGATCATTTGCCGCTGGCGGCCAGCGTGCGTCTCGATTAACCCGGGTCGTCTTGGCAGACACGGTTTCGCAATGCTGGTGCCGCTGAGTCAAAAGCTGATTGGAGTGCCATGGCGGTTTTGTCGCAAGACAAAAAAATAGGGCCGCTTGCGCGGCCCTGAGTCGTCCTCCCCGAAACCGGTCTGCGCCGGTGCGTAGTCTGTGCTTAGAACTTGATATTGGCTTCGAGATACATGAAGCGGCCAGGCAAGTCATAGTTTGATGCGTCGTAGCCGTTGAGCGAGCACGACAGGCAGATCGGCGGATCTT
>JANXUW010000587.1 GCA_025351985.1 Pseudolysobacter sp. | reverse complement strand
CATGCGGCTTTGGTGCGCCGGCATCCGCTGCATCCGTTTGCGTGCGAGTATTTTTCCGCAACGAATTCCTTGCAGAGTTTTGCCGATGAATGGTTGCCCGCGGCGCGCAGTGAACCGATAGCCGCGGCGATGCCGCGTTTTGCCGATAGCCAGTCACCGTATGCTGATACGGACGAGCCGGCCGCGATCACGCTCGACGATCTGCAACGCTTTTTTTCGCATCCGGCGCGCATGCAATTGCATGATCGTCTCGGTATCGATCTTTACGACGACAGCACGGAAATCCAGGACGATGAAACATTCGTGCTGGATGGCCTGGGTGGCTACACCGCGCGTGTCGCTATGCTCGAATTCGCGCTCAAGCACGGATCTTTGCCCGATACTTTGCCGGATGGTTTGCGTCTCGCCGGTTTGTTTCCCGCCGGACCGGTTGCGGACAATGCGTACGCCGCGCATCGCGAATCATTGAATCAGCTAGCTCAAGAGATTCGTTATTTCTCCGCACATGCCGATCCGGCTGCGCAGAAAACGGCCACGTTGGACATCGCTGGTTTGACGCTAACGTTGAGCTGGAATTCCGCGCATGGCGCCGGTCTGTTGAGTCATCGCGTTGGCGGCTTGCGCGCGCGCGATCATCTGTCGGCGTGGCTGATGCATCTCGTGTTGAGTGCCGTCGATGCATATGTCGCTGACGCCAGCCCGGTTTATTTCGGTATCAAAAAGGCGGGTATCGAAACAGCGAAATTCGCGCGATTGTCGGTAGCGGATGCCACCAGAATATTGCATGCGCTGATCGATATTTATCGGCGCAGTTTTACCGGCCTGCTGCCGTTGTTTCCGCAATCGCAATATGCGTTTGCCGTCGCGCAACGCAAAGGCAAGGATGTGCACACCGCAGCGCTTGAAAGCTGGTACGGCAACGAACATCAGCGCGGCGAATCTATCGATGCGCACGTCGCCTTGCTCGCGCGCGGACGCGAACCGCTGATCGACGCGGAATTCGAAATACTGGCGCAAACCATCTTCATGCCGCTGCTCGATTGCAGCGATGCAGGTGACGATAAATGAAAGTCCAACCGCTGCAATTGCTGACCGTGCCACTGACCGGTACGACGCTGGTCGAAGCCAGCGCCGGCACCGGAAAGACCTACAGCATGGCGTGGCTTTATCTGCGCCTGTTACTCGAACATCGCCTGCCGCTGCAGCAGATTCTGGTAGTCACGTTTACCGAGGCGGCCGCGGACGAATTGCGTAGTCGCATTCGCGCGCGGCTGGTGTGGATACGGACGATTCTGGCGAATCCATTGGCATATACCGATACTGAAGTCGTCGCTGATTCCGCCGAGCGAAAATTGCTGGACGGAATCATCGCCAACTGCGCGGCGCTTGGTATCAGCCGCGATGAAATCGCATTGCTGCTCGATATCGCAGTGCCGGGTTTCGACGAAGCCGCAATCCATACGATTCATGGTTATTGCCGTCGTGTGCTTGCGGAATTCGCGCTCGATGGCGGAGTGCCGCTGCGCCTCAATGAGCCGGGTAATGAGGTTGCGTTGCGACTGCGCCTGGTCGAGGATTTCTGGCGACGCGAAATCCATGCCGATGATCCGATCCGCAGCGGCAGGCTGCTGAGTTGTTTCGATCAGCCGCAGACGTTAGCGCAAGCGATTCGTGATCTGATCGTTCTGCCCGATCACGCACGTGCGCCGCGCGATCCGGCGCATGAATTGCGTTTGCGCGAAAGCACGACGCAGCGAGCTTTCGCGCATGCTCGCGAATTGTGGTCGTCGGACGCGCCGGCGCATCTGGAAAGCGTGTTCGCCGACAAGACCTACGGCATGTCGCGCGCCAAGACCAACGGCACGGATGTCGCGACTCTGCAGTCCCTTTGCCGTGAGCTCGACGATTATTTTTCGCGAGGCAATGCGCTCGTATTGTTTCCCGAAGCAGGCCATATTTTTCGACCCGAGATGCTCGAAAAAAACTCAGCCTGATCCGTCCCCG
>JANXUW010000581.1 GCA_025351985.1 Pseudolysobacter sp. | reverse complement strand
CGCGGTCGAGCAGGCGCCGCGCAGCGCAGCAAACATCGACAGCGCGCCGATTGATACACGCATCAGCGCCGGCGTTTCGCCGTGGCAGATTCCACGCGCCTTGATCCTGCCGTTGCTCGCGCTCTGGCTGGCCGGCGCCCTCATGCAGCTTGCGCGTCTACTGCGCGCCGAGTGGCAACTCCGGCGGCTATTGGACGATGCGCAAGCTGTCCACGATCTGTCCGTTTCGGACATGCTGGACACTCTCGCGACCGAGGCCGGACGGTCCGCGCCACGGCTGTTCGAACTCGATGACATCGATTCGCCGTTCGCGATCGGCGAATACATCGTGCTGCCGAGCTGGGCGCGTTTGCAGTGGTCTCGCACGCAACTGCAGGCGGCGCTCGCGCACGAGTTCGCGCATCTGCAACGGCACGATCCGCAATGGCGGCGAATCATCGCGATCTGGCAATCGCTGCTGTGGTTCGTGCCGCTCACGCATCTCGCGCGTCGCCGCATCGAAGAATGCGCCGAGCTGGCGTGCGATGCCGCCGCCGCGCGTGTGCCGAATGGCGCGCATGCGCTGGCCGAATGTCTGGTGATATGCCTGCAACAGCGCAGCAATGTGCGCACCGGATGGTCGCCGGTCGCGGCGATGGCGCAGCGCCGTTCACCGCTTATGCAACGTGTCGATCAACTGCTTGAAGGAGCACCGATGAATACTTTACGAACCGGCTGGCTGGGCGCGTGCCTTGTCAGCACGCTGCTGATGGGTTTTGCCTTGATCGTGCCCGGGCTGCAGTTTGCGCATGCTGATGCGCCTGCAGCACCCGCCGCGCCGACGCCGCCAAAACCACCCGCGCCGCCGAAATCGGCGCATGCATCGGGCGTCGAATATCACCTCTCGATCGATGACGATCACACCCTGATTCGCACACGCGACAAGCAGGGCACGTTGGATGTGCGGATCAACGGCAAGGTGTCATTCAATACGAACGAAACCGACATCGAAAGCCTGACCGGCACCGCGAGCATCGAGCAGGATCACGATGGCAATTCGCATCGCATCGAGTATCGTCTGGTCGACGGTGCGATCGAACGGCGCTACTGGCTGCACGATCACGAACAACCGCTCGATGCGGATGCGCGTGCGTGGTTGGCGCAGGTGATTCCTGCCGTGTTGCGCAGTGGCGGATTCGATGCCGAAGCGCGCGTGCAGCGTTTTCTCACGCGCGGCGGTGTTGCCGCGGTGCTCGCTGAAATCGCCTTGATCGATTCCGATTCCGGCCGCTCGCGTTACATCATTGAACTCTCGAAACAGACCAGCTTGCGTGGCAAGGATCTCGATCAAGTGCTCGATCTGACAGCCGCGATCAATTCGGACTACGAAAAACGCCAAGCCCTGCAGACGCTGTTCGCGCAGCAGAAATTCGACGATGCCTTGCTCGCGCACATGCTTACGCTGGTTGGCGATGTGAGTTCGGATTACGAGCGCGCCGAATTGCTCGTGGCGGTCGCGCCGCAATCGCTGGCCGGAAAGCTTTCGCGTGCGGCGTGGATGACGGCGGTCGCCGGAATCAGTTCGGATTACGAGCATCGACGCACGCTTGAAGCGCTGCTGAAAAACGTCAAGAGCGATGATGCGTTGTTGCTGCAGATTCTTGCCGGCGCAGCGAGCATTTCGTCCGACTACGAGCATCGCACGCTGCTGTCGAATGTGCTCGGTCATGTCGATAACGCCGACACGATCAAGCCGGCGTATCTGCAGGCCGCGCGCAACCTCGGCTCTGACTACGAGCATCGCGAAGCGCTGAGCGCCCTGATCAACGCGCCCGGTTTCGGCAAGGTATCGTCGCTGGGAATTCTCGACGATACCAACTCGATCGGCTCCGACTACGAGGCCAGCCGTTTGCTCAAGGAGTTGATCGAACGCATGCCCGGCGACGCGGATTTAATCGCGCGTTGTCATGCCGCAGCAGCGCGTTTATCGGATCACGAACGCAAGGAAGTCGAGCGCGCATTGCAGTCACGCGAGGTTTGAATCAGCGCTTTCGGGGCGATGTCGCGCGCCCGATGGCTACTGCCGCTCGGTGTTTCTATTTTGCAGAAGCCGCGCCGTCCGAGGCATGCAAACAAGTGATGATCGCCGCGGCAAATCGTTGTGCCGAGCCCTCGCCAAACGCAAAGTACAGCGAGGGTTCGGTCAGCTCGAGTTCGAGGATGCGCGGCTGATTTTCGGCGTCGCGGATCAGGTCGATACGCGCGTACAACAGCGGCCGCGTACACGGGATCGCGGCCAGTGTCTGTTCGGCCAGCGCGCGCTCATCCGCGTCGGCGCTGCGTGCGCTGATATGCTCGGCCGCAAACAACGCGCGCGTCGCGGCTTCACCGCGCTTGAGCAGGGCACCCTTGCGAATGCTGTGGCTGTAGCTGCCGTTGAAATACAGCAGCGCGGATTCGCCAAGCCGATCCACCGAATGCAGATACGGCTGCGCCAGTACGCTGCGATTGGCATCGAGCAGACGTTGTGCATGCGCGATCGCTGCCGCTCGCTCGCTGCGTATATAACGTTGCGCGTCGCGTGAGCCCGCCCCGACCGCCGGCTTGACCACGAACTCGACGTGATCGGGCAGGGCATCTGCCGATTGTCCCGGCTCGATGAAACAACTCGGCACCACCGGTATGCCCGACGTGGCGAGATCGCGCAGATAATGCTTGTCGGTGTTCCAGCGCACGATATCGAGCGGATTGAGCAGACGCGTGATTTCAGCCGTACGCTCGGCCCACGCCAGGAACTCCGGCAGTCGCTGCGTGTAATCCCAGGTCGAGCGCAAAACTGCCACCGAATAGTGCGACCATTCGATCGTTGTATCGTCCCAATCGACAATATCCGCGCGCGCACCTGCGCTTTGCAATGCGCGCTGCAGCGGGAGCAGGTCGTCATCGAGCGCCCGCGCGCTGCGTGCGCTGATAAGCGCGATCAAGGGCTTGCTCATGTGGTTTTCTCAGGAAGGATTTCGCTGGATTTATTTCACGGCGTGACGACGATATCGCGCTGAATATTGCATATTTCACTGCCCGCAGCCGAGCCGGTCAGCGCAAATGCGTGATATGTGCCGGGTGGGATGGTCGAAAAATCCACGGCGAAGTTGTAGCCGGAATTCGCCAGGTCCGCGCTGCCGAGGACCTGCGCCACATCGGGCCGCGGCTCGTCAATTTTGCCGGCAAAACCGTAAGACTGTTGAGCCGTCAGCACGATGGTGAGTTGTGTCGGCACGTGTTTGCTGCTGGTAGCCGCCCAGCCGCGCACAAGCGAGATCGCACTTTTTTTCACCGTCCATGACTTGGCGTTTTCCACGTCGTCGATCGTATCCAGCGCGCAAAAGCCATCGGCATTTTTTGCACCGGCGAGTTCGCTCGCAGTCACGGTCTTGCCCGTATCGAATTTTGGCGCGGTGTTGTCGCTCGGCACGTTGTTGCAGCCGGTCAAGGCTGAAAAAGTGAACAATGCCATGGTCGGCAGAAGGAGAGGTTTGGACATGGCTGAATTCCAGATGTTGAGATATTTGAATCGCAGGTCGAAAGCGACCTTGCGCTGTGCGAACTACAGGTTCTGATAGTTCGGTCCCGAGCCGCCTTCCGGCGTGACCCAGGTGATGATCTGGTACGGATCCTTGATGTCGCAGGTCTTGCAATGCACGCAGTTCGCGGCATTGATCTGCAGGCGCTTGCCGTTGACGGCGTCCTGCACGATTTCATAAACGCCCGCCGGACAAAAACGCGTGCACGGATTATCGTATTCTTCGGCGCATCGCGTGATGCAGATATTGGTATCCGAAACATGCAGATGCACTGGCTGGTCTTCGTCATGCGCGGTCGCGGCGTAATACACCGAAGCGAGGCGATCGCGCGGCGGCAGGTCGCGCGCGACGTAATCGCGCTTCGGCGATTCGTAACTTTGCAGTTTGTGCAGCGAGCTCCAGTCGGCGTGATTTTTCAGTGTCCATGGTGACAGCCCGGCGGTAATCGTCTCCCAGCCGGCGTTGAGCAAACCGGGCAGCAAACCCTTGGTGAAACCCGGCCGGATATTGCGCACTTTTTTGAGTTCGCGCATCACTTTTGAGCTACGCAGTTTTGCGTCCCAACCGGCGCTTTGATTAGTTGCGGCGATATGTTCCGCCGCCAGCATGCCGCCGCGCATCGCCTGGTGTGTGCCTTTGATCTTGGGTACGTTCAAGGTGCCGGCGGCATCGCCGATCAGCAATGCGCCGGGCATTTCGACTTTCGGCAACGATTGATAACCGCCCTCGACAATCGCGCGCGCGCCGCCGGAAAAAATGCTGCCGCCTTCGAGCAGCGGCTTGACCAGTGGATGATGTTTGAGCTGCTGGAACGCCTCGAACGGCGAGAACATCGGATCGGGATAATCCAGACCGCAGACAAATCCGATCGCGAGGCGATCCTGATCGAGGTGATAAATAAAACTGCCACCGTACGTGGCGTTGTCGAGCGGCCAGCCGAGCGTATGCACGACTTTGCCTGGCTCGCCTTTGCCGGGCGCGAGCTGCCACAGCTCCTTGATGCCGATGCCGTAAGTTTGCGGATCGCTGTCCTTGTCGAGTTGGTATTTCGCGATCAGCTGTTTGCTCAGGTGGCCGCGACAACCTTCGGCCAGCACCGTGAGCGGCGCCTTGATGTCGATGCCTTGCGTGTAACCGGCGTGATGCGAGCCATCTTTCGCCACACCCATGTCGCCGATGCTGACGCCGGCGACCGCGCCGTTGTCGTCAAACAATAATCCGGCCGCAGCAAAACCCGGATAGATTTCCACGCCAAGCGCCTCGGCCTGCGGTGCGAGCCACGCACACAATGCGCCGAGCGAAACGATGAAATTGCCGTGGTTGTGCATCTGCGGCGGCGCCGGCAATTTGGTGGCTTTTTCCTTGCCAAGCCAATAGAACTCGTCCTTGACCACCGGCACACAAATCGGCGGCGGATTCTTGCCCCACTCCGGCAGCAATTCGTTGAGTGGTTCGGGTTCGATCACCGCGCCGGAAAGAATCTGCGCGCCCACAACGGATGCCTTTTCGATCACACACACGCGGATCTCCGGCTTGAGCTGTTTCAGGCGGATCGCAAACGCCAGGCCAGCCGGGCCGGCGCCCACCGTGATGACGTCGTATTCCATGAATTCGCGTTCGCTCATGATCTGGCTCGGTGCGGGAAAGCGCACAGTGTCCGGATTTTCCCGCGTGCGGGCAATCATTGACGTGTCGATGCAGTTGCTATGATGTTGGCGATGAGCGATGACGCCAGCAACGTAGACGATCAGACGAACTGGCAGATTTTTTCGTTGCCCGGTGCCGATGTGCGTCTGCTGCCGAATTTTCTCGATGCTGCGACTGCTGCGAAAACTTTCGCGCGCCTGCAGGCGCAGATCGCATGGGAGCAACATCGCGTGCGCTTGTTCGGGCGCGAATTAGATTCACCGCGATTGTCGTGCTGGATCGGCGATGCCGACGCGCGCTACACCTACTCGCGCATGTTGTTCGAGCCACGCCCGTGGCTGCCGGAACTGGCGAATCTGCGCGACCGGATCGCATCGGCCTGCGCCGCCAACTTCAACAGCGTCCTGTGCAATCTTTATCGCGATGGCCGCGACAGCATGGGCTTGCATAGCGATGACGAGCCTGAGCTGGGGCCGGCGCCGATCATCGCGTCTTTGAGTCTCGGTGGCGTGCGGCGATTCCGTCTACGCCACAAACGTGACAAGTCGCTCGGGCTCACGCTGGATTTGCCGTCGGGCAGTTTGCTGTTGATGCGTGGTGCGACACAGAAAAATTATCGCCACGATTTGCCGAAGACCGCACGCCACGTTTCAGCGCGAATCAACCTGACGTTTCGGAGAATCACCGTTGCCGGCGAAACGCGTTGAGAGTAATGCTTAAAAACGCCGCCAGAAAATCCATCGCTGCCAAGAGCCGTCATCCCAGCCTGCGCTGGGATGACGAGCAAAAAAAGCGACGCAAAAAAGATCGGAGCAGCGTTTCAGCGCGTCGTCCTATCGATGCTCTGCCAATCCGCCTCGCCGCTCTTGAGCGTCCATGCCACCACTTGCGGCAACATCGTATTCAAACCTTGCTCGAAGGTCGCGACCACCGTGCCGATGGCGACTTCGCCGCTTGCTTGTTCCCAGCTGAAACTACGTGCCGCAATCACGCGGTTACTCGTATTTTGCGTGAGCTGCGCGTTGAGCCGCATGACGATAGTCGGGTTGCTCGCGCCGCGATATTCGGCCTGAAAATCGCCAAGATCCAGATGCAAGGCGTAATCGCCGCGCAAGCCGGTCGACAGGCTGCTCGCGCCGAGCAATCGCCCGGATTCCTGAAATCCCTGCAGCAGCATCGCTTGCAACAATACCGGCATGCGTTCGCGCCAGCGCACATCCTTGTAGAACTGCACGATGCCGGGCTGCGGCATCACCACGATGCGCGTGCCATCGAGCGGATCGACCGCGCTCGGCACATCGACCAGCAGTTGCCACGCCAACGGCGCACCGCTCACCGCCGCACTGTGCGCAAGCGTCGGCGCGTACACGGTCGATGGTTCGTGTTTTTTGGTGATGCCGAGGCAGCCGCTGAGCA
>JANXUW010000505.1 GCA_025351985.1 Pseudolysobacter sp. | reverse complement strand
GCTGATTCCGGCGATCAACGTCAACGACTCGGTGACGAAGTCTAAGTTCGACAACCTGTACGGCTGTCGCGAATCGCTGGCCGATGGCCTGAAGCGCGCGATGGACGTGATGCTGGCCGGCAAGCTTGCCGTGGTCTGCGGTTACGGCGATGTCGGCAAGGGTTGCGCGCACAGTTTGCGTGCGTATGGCTGCCGCGTTGCGGTGACCGAGATCGATCCGATCAACGCCTTGCAGGCGGCGATGGAAGGTTTTGAAGTCACCACCGTCGAAGACACGCTCGGCCGCGGCGACATCTACGTCACCACCACCGGCAACAAGGACGTGCTCACGTTCGAGCACATGTCGCAGATGAAGGATCAGGCAATTGTCTGCAACATCGGCCACTTCGACAACGAGATCCAGGTTGATCGCCTGAACGAAGCCAAAGGCGTGACGCGCACCAACATCAAGCCGCAGGTTGATCGCTACAAGTTCGGCGAAGGCCGCGAGATTTTCCTGCTCGCCGAAGGTCGCCTGGTCAATCTGGGCTGCGCCACCGGTCATCCGAGCTTTGTGATGTCGAACAGCTTCGCCAACCAGACGCTCGCGCAGATCGACCTCTGGGCCAACAAGGACAAGTACGAAAAGACCGTGTATCGCCTGTCGAAGAAACTCGACGAGGAAGTCGCGCGCCTGCATCTGGAAAAGATCGGCGTGAAACTCACGCGCCTCACCGTCGACCAGGCCGCGTATCTCGGCGTCGATGCCGATGGTCCGTACAAGCCTGAGCATTATCGCTACTAAGTAAACCGATGCATTCGCGAAGGTCGGAGCAATACGTTCCGACCTTCGTTATGCCGGTGCTGCTCGAAACATAACGCAATGTGGCGATTTTTTCGTCGCACGCAGATCGCTTCAAGCCGCGACTCGCACTTGCGCGTTGCGCTTTTCAGGAATCAGCGCATGACCGCCATCAGCTTCGAATTTTTCCCGCCGAAGACCGACGAACAGCGCGATACGCTGGGCAAGTCCGTCGCAAAGCTATTGCCACTGAAACCCGAGTACGTATCGGTGACATTCGGTGCCGGCGGCTCGACCTTGAGCTACACCCACGATACCGTTACTGCACTGAAACGCGAGCATGCGCTCGATGTCGCTCCGCATATTTCGTGCATGGGCGGCACGCGCGCCGAGATCAAGTCGCTGCTCGACAATTACATCGCTGCGGGCATCACGCGTCTCGTTGCGTTGCGCGGTGATATGCCCTCGGGCATGGCGGCGTTCGGCGAGTTCCACTACGCCAGCGATCTGGTCAAATTCATTCGCCAGCAGACCGGCGATCATTTCCATATCGAGGTTGCGGCCTATCCGGAATTTCATCCGCAGTCCGAATCTGCCGAGGCCGATCTGAAGCATTTCAAGCACAAGGTCGAGGCCGGTGCGAACGCGGCGATCACACAATATTTCTACACGGCGGATGCGTATTTCCGCTTCGTCGAGGACGTGCGAAAACTCGGTGTGAAGGTGCCGATCGTCGCTGGCGTGATGCCGATCTCGAACTATTCGCAACTGCGTCGTTTCTCGGAAATGTGCGGCGCCGAGATTCCACGCTGGATGGCCAAACGTCTGCACGCATTCGGTGATGATGCCGAGGCGATTCGTGAATTCGGTGCGGAAATGGTTGCAGACTTGTGCTACAAACTGCTCGCTGGCGGCGCACCCGGAATTCATTTTTATACCTTGAATCGCGCCCGCGCCACGCTGGCTATTTGCGAGCGCCTGGGCTTATCCAGAGCATAGTTCGGGCGAGGTGCGTCGCTGCGGCGGACGCGTTAAGCTAACCGCACTGTGGCCGTTGCGCCGCGCGCGAATTCCGGAATCACCATGCTCGATATCCTCACCGCTGCTGAATTCGAGCCACTGCTGGGCCAATCGTTGTCGCTCGAATTTGGCAACGACACGCACGCGCTGGAACTGGCCGAGGTGCGCGCGATCCAAAACCCCTCGCCTCGTGCCGCACCGTTCGCACTGCTATTGCGTGGTCCGCGCGACAACGCGCTGCCGCAGGGAATGTATCGGCTGCACCATCCGGCGCACGGCGCAATTGATCTGTTCATGGTGCCGCTTGGCCCGGATGCGCGCGGCCTCTGTTACGAGATCATCTTCAACTAGCGCTGACCTTGATCGGCGCCATCATGGGCGCGCCAGCCGAGAAAGTGATAGACGCCACGATCTTCGATCAGGCGAAAGCCGAGCCGCGCATATAGCCGTTGCGCCGGGTTGTTCGGTTCGACGTGCAGGGTCAGTTCGACCGCGCTGGCGCTCGCTTCGCGCAGCAATTCGGCCAGCAACATCGTGCCGACCCCACGACCGCGATGCGGCTCGATCAACGCAATATCCATTAACCGTATCTCGCCGCGACTGCGATACAGGCTGATGCGCCCGATCGGTATCGCGGCCTGTTCGATCAGTAGAAAATCGGCGCCGACATAGTGCTGCCGATAGTGCTCGCGCTGCAGTTCGTACTGCTGTTGCAGGAAGTCGCGTTTGGCCGCATCAGGCCATGCTACCGGACGCATTTCCTCAGCCCGCGCAGAAGCGTAAAGCGCTGCAAGAAAAACTTGATCGGATGCCTGTTCGCGACGCAGCGAAACCCGGGATGCTGCATCTTGCCACGCATCGGCGAGCACGCGCCTACGCAACTCTGGTCGCGAGTCCGCGTGATTCAGACGACTTCGCGAATCCGAAATGCGAGATAGTCGAAATCGCGCGCCTGGCCATACCGCGGTTGTAATGGTGCTGCGGCGTCGGCGGCAAAACGATACGCGCGCAGATTGGCGCTGCGACCGTCGCGACGCGGACCGGTCAGTACGTAACTTCCCGGCTGCAGCAACGGTGAATCGAGCCGGGTCAGCGCGCAGTGTGTGGCCTGGTCGTCGGCCGCATCCTGCATGCGATAACGCAACCCGAACCCACGCATCGCCTCGCGACTGGCGGTAAAGCTCGCTTGGCGGCTGCTGCCGTGCGGACTATCGGCGCGAAAATTCCACGCGGTGTACGGATATTGCGAACCGTCGTCGCCATCGAACAGCGCATGCACCTGCAGCGTCGCCAGCGCAGGGGCGTCGTTCGCCGTATGCAGCGCATCCAGCTCGAGGCTTACGCGCGATGAACTGCAAGCAGCAGCGGCACAGGCACGCGGGACGATGTATTCGCCCGCAGATTCATCCAGTCGTGCCAGGCGAAACCCGGATGGCTGGATCGTGTCCGCTGCAAACATACCTGCCGCCGTGGCCGAAAAACCGGCGAGCGGTAGAGCCGCCACTGACGAGCCAGTGATTGCAAGAAAGTTGCGCCTGCGCATAAAAATTCCCCGTGTATTAGGTACGTGGTGGATAAACGCCTTGCAGCGCGATGCAGAAATTCAGCGTGAGATACGGCTGCAGATTGTTGTGCGGCTGATCGCCACCTGCGGGTGCAAGCATCACGTCCGAAAAGGTAGTCAGATTGTTGCCGGCCTTGGGTGCAAAGGCCGCAATGCCACCCAACCCGCCAGCAAACAGCTCTCCGATCGGTGACTGGTCGGTGCTGTCGCTGTTGACTGCGCTAGCGGTATGCACATGCCCGGGCATTTCCGACTCCAGCAAGGTCACGGTATCGCTCCCTCCGGTTTCGCCGAGATCGTGCAGCGATAGCCCGGGACCCTGGCCTGGATGCATTGGTGCGTTACCCTGCATGTTGGGCAGAGCGAAGTTGGATTTGCCATCACCGCCATAGGTCGTGCCGAGCAGCGAGAACAGCGCCGTGTTCTGTGACAACGGCAGAATCTGTCCATCGCAGAATGCCCAGCCCTTTGGTGCGAAATTGAACGGAAAAATACGGATTTCGGCTACAAATGGATCCATGATCGTGTCCTCAAGTCTGGCTCGGGAAAATGCCGAAAAGCGAAATGATGAAATCCACGCAGAGATACGGCTGGAAATTGTTGTGCGGCTGACTACCGCCGGTAGAACCAACGGATTGCGCATTCAACGCCGAATTTGTGGTAGTTGCGATATATGGCGTGTAATTTGGCGTCGTTGCTGGAATATTGTGGATAGCGG
>JANXUW010000161.1 GCA_025351985.1 Pseudolysobacter sp. | reverse complement strand
ATTTGAATTTCAGATACGACGGATGAGGAAGCATATGAACACTCCCAAAAATTGGTTGAAGGGCTTGGCGTTATTGTTGTTGGCGCTGAGTGCTGGCCTAGCGCAGGCACAGGGACTCAGTATCGATATCGTGAGGGGCACAGCATCGGCTGAGCCGATTGCCGTAGTGCCGTTCGCATTTGAAGGCGCGGGCGTGCCACCCGAAGTCGATGTGGCCGAAATCATGCGCAACGATTTCAATCGCTCGGGAAAATTCCGAGCATTACCGAAAGCCGACATCATCGAGTTTCCGACGCGGCAGTCGGAAGTGAAATTCGCGACCTGGAATCTGCTCAAGCAGGCGTACCTCGTAGTCGGGCGGGTGCGTGACGGCAGCAATGGCGATCTCACCGTCGAATACGAATTGTTCGATGTCGCCAAGCAGCAAGCGATGCTGATTGGCAAGCCGATTTCCGGCCAGCGCAGCGACATGCGCGGCCTCGCGCACAAGATCGCCGACGATGTCTACGAAAAAATCCTCGGCGTGCGCGGCGCGTTCTGGACGCGTGTGGCCTACATCACGTCGAGCGGCAGCGGCAACAACATGAACTACGCGCTGATGGTCGCCGATTCCGACGGCTACGGTCCGCAGACCGTGGTGAAATCGCACGAGCCGCTGCTGTCGCCGGCGTGGTCGCCGGATGGCAACAAACTCGCTTATGTTTCGTTCGAGCGCGGCAATTCGGCGATCTACATCCAGGATATCTCGACCGGCTCGCGCGAGCTCATATCGGCCAACAAGGGCATCAACGGCGGCCCGTCGTTCTCGCCGGATGGCAGCCGCATTGCGCTGACCCTGTCATACGGCGGTAACCCGGATATCTACATCATGGATCTGGCGACCAAGAAAACCACGCAGATCACCAAGCATTTTGCGATCGATGTCGAGCCGACTTGGATGCCGGACGGGCAGAGCCTGATTTTCACGTCGGATCGTTCGGGCAAACCGCAGTTGTATCAGGCCGCGATTACCGGCGGTGATGCGACGCGCATCAGCTTCCAGGGCGAGTACAACGCCGTGCCGTCCATCATCAACGATGGCCGCAGTGTAAAGATCGCTATGGCGCAAGGCGGCGGAAATGTGTATCGTGTTGCTGTTTTAGACCGCGCTAGTGGCGAAAGTAAAATGATCACACCGGGTAGCTTGGATGATCATCCCAGTTTTGCGCCGAATGGCAGCATGCTGGTTTATGCCGCTACGGAAGGCACGCGTGAAGTCTTATTCGCAATTTCTGCAGATGGTCTTGTGCGACAGCGCCTGGTTTTTGCTGACGGCGATGTGCGCGAGCCAGCATGGTCCCCGTATCGCAAGCGTTGAAGAAGAAAGTGCACCGGTCCACGGTGTGCGCGAGTGTAAGTTTTTATTTTAGCTAACCATTGAGGGAACACCATGAGCCACCCGAATCTGAACACGTTTTTCCGCGTTGCCTTGTGCGGCGCGCTGGTCCTGAGCGTTGCCGCTTGCAGCAAGAAAGTTGTCAAGCCAGCCGATGCACCGATGAACAACGACAGCAGCGCCAACACGACACCGACCAAGCCGACCGGCAAGTACACCGTTGGTTCGCTGGAAGCCGACAGCTGCCTGCGTCAGCGCGTTGTGTACTTCGATTACGACAAGGCCGAAATCGCGTCGGATTTCCGTGCGGCGATCGCCTGCCATGCCGAATACCTGCGTGAGTTCCCGGGTGCGCGTGTAACCCTCGAAGGCAACACCGACGAGCGCGGTACGCGCGAGTACAACCTCGGCCTCGGCGAGCGTCGTGGCAATGCGGTGAACGCAGCACTTTCTTCGGCCGGTGCATCGTCCAGCCAGCTCAACGTGGTCAGCTACGGCGAAGAGCGCGCGACTTGCAAAGAGCACGCTGAAAGCTGCTGGCACAAGAACCGCCGCGTCGAGATCGTCTATAGCTCGAAGCAGTAAGATCAGACCATGCGCAAGCTGTACCCTGTTTCTCGTTTCGTTCTGGCGCTGACCCTGTTGGTCGGCGCTGGCTGGGCTTCGGCCCAGGATTCCGGCCGTCTGAGCCTCGCTGATCGTGTTGCCCGCCTCGAGCAACAATCGCAAAGCGGCTCGGGTGTCGATATGGTCAATCAGATCAATGCCCTGCAAGCGCAGGTGCAGACCCTGCAAGGCCAGCTCGAAGAAGCCAAGCATCAGCTCGACGAACAGAAACAGAGCGGCAAAGCGCAGTACACCGATCTTGATTCGCGGCTCGC
>JANXUW010000454.1 GCA_025351985.1 Pseudolysobacter sp. | reverse complement strand
CGCTCATAGCAGGGGAACTCCAGCACGCGCATCTGGCGGAACTGGAACGGTGAATACGTATTGCTGAAAAGCGCCAGCGATTTCTTGCTGGCATACAACATGCGATCGACGTTCCAGGCGTGCTGCGGATCGTAATACACCTCCACCGCGATGCCGTTCCAGCTATCGCGTTTGACCGCATAACGCGCCGACTGGAACGAGAAGAAATCGAGGATCGGCTTGTCCATCTTGTAGTGGAAATAACGACGGCCGCCCTCAGTCCATTCTTTTTCCAGATAACCTGGTGCGAGTGCGATCTGGTCCGGCACGGTGGATAACGTGCTCTCGAACGTCACCCAGTCGGCGTCGCAACACATCAGGCTGTCCTGGCGTGCGGCCTGGTCATCTATCTTTGCCATGCGCGGTACGGGGCCCAGGCCATACTTTCTTCGATCGTTCAAATCGACCAGTTGATTGTTTTCGCTATAGCCAAAATGCGGAAGACTCTGGCTGTCGAAAAACGTGCCGTTGTCGACCACACGCGTGTCGTTCGGTGCATTGCGAAAACCCACGCTGTGATACTGCAGGACGAAGTCGAACGGCATGCTGGCGCCGGGTGCGAGCGGCTGCTTGAGGCGATAGATCGTGTAACCCTGCAGTGCGTCTTTGCTGATGACATCGTGCGCGCCGAACTGGGTCGATACCAGTCGCAGTTCCACCGGCAGGCGCATGTGCAGATCGCTGATCGGCGTGTCGTGTTTGTTCGTCAAATTGTAGTGACCGCGTATCTCGATGCGATGTTCCGACGGGAAGATGTCAAGATCGGCTTTGACGTCGGTAATGCGCGGCTGCGCGAGGTCGCGATACTGGCGATACTGTTTTTCGTAGTCGGCCTGGCGCTGTTTGAC
Source organism: Pseudolysobacter sp. (assembly GCA_025351985.1). Classification (GTDB taxonomy): domain Bacteria; phylum Pseudomonadota; class Gammaproteobacteria; order Xanthomonadales; family Rhodanobacteraceae; genus Pseudolysobacter. The sequence continues at coordinate 1,429 of JANXUW010000454.1, read as the reverse complement.
GACGTCATCCGGCACATAACGATTCAACACATTGGTGTTGTAGAAAATCCAGCCGCCGAGTGCCACGAACGCGAGCAGCGAACCTGCCAGCACGAAGCGCGATGGTGCACGAAAACGCTGCCGCGCGATGCGTAGTCGATCAGTCGCCCCCTGACTCGTGCCGCGGCTCCAGAACAACGCCGCGATCGTCAGCAGCGCAATCGTCAGACACGTCCAATACGCTTCGAACCACAGGTGCGCGGCAAGGAAATGGCCGTAACCATTCATGTCGGAATACGGCGTGGCCGGCGCGCTGCCGAAGTTGTACAGGTGATGTTCGAAATGCAGCTGAGTCAACGCAATCTGGCTGATAAAATACACGACCACGAGCAGGTAACCGCGGAACTTGTTGTTCGCCAGCACCTGCAGAAATAGCGCGAGCGCACCGACCAGGACGAAGCTCAGCGCATTCATCGCGATGTACGACAGATATAGCAGCGGCTCGATATGGGTGTAGCCGCGCAACAGTTGATAGACGACACATTCGAGCGCGCCGGCGAACAGGAACAGCACGATCACGCTGGCCAGTGCTACAAGTTTGGACAACAGCGGAATCCAGTCTGGCAACGGGAACGCATCGGTCACTTCGCTGATCTTGCTGCTGCGCTCGCGCCAGACCAGTTCACCGGCATAAAACGCGACAATGATGATCAGCAGAAAGTTGTAGCTGCCCTCCATCGCGTCGGTCATCAGATGCGTGAGCGGGTAAATCTTGGTGCCGAACAACTCATTCGAAAATGCAAGGTTGCCGCCGAGGTTCATGAGCCCGAATCCGAGCATCACGATGAACGCGACGCCGCCGAGCACACCACGCATATCGAACCAGGCCAGTTGCAGGAACTGCGTCCAGCGTGCACTGGCGTCGGTACGCAGAATCACTTTTGGCAGACTCAAGCGTTGCGTCGGCGCGGTGACTGTTTGCTCGACCTTTGGCTTGTGTTTGCGACTCCAGCGCAGACCTTCGCGATCGGGTCTGAATAAAGCAAACGCGGCCGCTAGTAGTGCCGCACCGACACCGACCCACAACAGTCGGTTGAGCAATAACATGCCGCCGAAATCCGGCAGCATGTTATTGCGATCCTGCGCCGACCAGTATTTGGTCACGAGCTTGAGTGCGCTAAGACCGAGTGGATCGATCAGCGCGCCGAGGTTCTGGTGATCGATATTGCCGGTGCCGAACACCGCGACCTGCCACAACACAAAAAACGCGATGACGCCGATATAGGTGCCGAGCATTGATCGGGTCAATGTCGCGAGCAGGAACAACATCGCGGCGAGGAAAAACAGCCCCGGCACGATAAACACGCCGAACGCATAAACGTAGGCGATTGCCGACGTCGGCCCGAGCCGCGCCGGATCGAGCCAGGGCATCTGCGAGCCGAGCAGCAAA
>JANXUW010000453.1 GCA_025351985.1 Pseudolysobacter sp. | reverse complement strand
GCTGATTGTGCCCTTGCCCGAGCCGCTCGGCCCGTCAATGGTCAATACCGCGCCGGGCGGTCGTGGTGCGGAAAGTGGATTCGCAGGCATGCTGTTTACTCTCCGCCAAGGCGGGATGATTTCGGGCGAGTCGGATGGATCAGGCGGATTCGAGTTGCAACGCAAATCCGCAACGGTTCGCTAGATTAACAAAGCCCGGAAACGAAGTCGCGACATTCGCGCAATCACGCACCTGCACGATGTCGCTGGCAATCAGGCCGGCCACCGCAAAACTCATCGCACAGCGATGATCGCCCTGCGCATCGGTGGCACCGCCGCGCAACGTACCGCCTTCGATGATCGCGCCGTCCGGCGTTTCTTCGATGACGACGCCGAGTTCGCGCAAACCCTTCGCCATGACTGCAATGCGATCCGATTCCTTGACACGCAATTCGGCGGCGCCACGGATCAGCGTTCGGCCTTTTGCGACCGCCGCGGCGACGAAAAGGATCGGAAACTCATCGATCATGTCGGGCACCAGCGCGACCGGCACGTCGATGCCGCACAACGGCGCAGATCGAACGCGCAGATCGGCAACCGATTCGCCGCCAAGCTCGCGCGGATTTTCTTCGACGATATCCGCGCCCATCAGGCGCAGCGCGGCAAGCAGTCCGGTGCGGCGCGGATTCATGCCGACGTCGCTTAACAGCAATTCGGAACCCGGCACCAGCGTCGCCGCGACCAGGAAAAACGCGGCCGAGGAAAAATCCGTCGGCACGCAAATATCGCCGGCATGCAATCGATGGCCGCCGCTGATGCGCGCATATCCGGCGCTGAACTCGATCGGCCAGCCAAGCGCGGCGAGCATACGTTCGGTGTAGTCGCGCGTCGGATGCGGTTCGCGCACGATCGTCTCGCCGTGCGCGTACAAACCGGCCAGCAAAATCGCCGACTTGACCTGCGCGCTGGCGACCGGCAAACGATAATCGATGCCGTGCAAATTAGCGCCACCATCAATCTGCAGCGGCGGCAAACCGCCCGCTTGCGATGCGATGCGCGCGCCCATTTGCGATAGCGGTTCGATCACACGCCGCATCGGCCGTTTCGAGAGCGAAATATCACCGTTCAGCGTGGATGAAAATTTCTGTCCGGCAAGCAAACCGGTAAGCAGCCGCATGCCGGTGCCGGCATTGCCGCAATCGATGGTCTGCGATGGCGCACGCAAGCCGCGCAAACCGACGCCGTGGACGATGCGTTCCTTCGCGCTTGGCGTTTCGATTTTCACGCCCATCGCGGCGAACGCTGCCGCGGTGGCGAGCGTGTCTTCGCCTTCGAGAAAACCGCTGATCCTGGAGCGCCCTTCGGCGAGGCTGGCCAGCATGATCGCGCGATGCGACACCGACTTGTCGCCCGGCACACGAATCTCGCCACGCAACGGACCACTCGGCGAGCTCAGATAATTCACGAGCGCGCTACTATTGTTGCATTACTCACGCCGCAAGTGCCGCGGTCAAGGCATCGAGAAATGCCTGGTTCTCCGCGCGCGTACCGACGCTGATGCGCAGACATTGCGGCAAGCCGTAACCGCCCATCGGACGCACCACCACGGCGCGCTCGAACAGGGCTTTTTCGATGACGGCGGCATCGCTGGAAAAATCCACGAGCACGAAATTGGTCTGCGATGGAAATACAAACAGATCGAGCGCGCGCAGCTGCTGTGTGAGCCAGTCGCGTTCACTCGCGATCGCGCCGCGTATCTTCGCGACATGCGCCTGATCGGCCAGCGCCGCTTGCGCCGCCGCCAACGCAAACGCATTCACGTTGAACGATTCGCGCAGGCATTCGAGTACACCGGCGACAGCGACCGAACTGCGCGCATAACCGATGCGCAAACCCGCCAGCGCATACGCCTTGGAGAACGTGCGCGTGACGATCAGATTCGGAAACTGCGGTACAAAACGCAACGCGCTCGACAGTTCCGGCACGGTCACGAATTCGTGATACGCCTCATCGACCACGACCAATGCATGCGCCGGTACACGCTGCAAAAATGCGAGCAGCTCCACATCGCCGAACCATGTGCCGGTGGGATTGTTCGGATTGGCCAGATACACCAAGCGCGTATTTTCGGTGAGCTCCTCGGCCATCGCGGCGAGATCGTGACCGAGCGGCATCGTCGTATGCGAACGCGGCAACGCCGGCACCGCCACGGCACGCGCGCCAGCCGTTTGCGTCGCAATCGGAAACACCGCAAAACCGAATTGCGAAAATACGACGTCGTGCTCGGCGTCGGCAAAACATTGCGCGATCAACATCAGCAATTCGTGCGAGCCGTTGCCGAGCGTGATTTCGTTTTCGGCGCAGCCGAGATGTGCTGCGAGCGCGATCTTCAACGCCGCGCCTTTCGGATCGGGATAACGAAAAATATCCGGCAACACCGATGCGATGGCCGCGAGCGCGGCCGGACTCGGGCCGTGACTATTTTCGTTCGATCCGAGCTCGCACAAACCACTGCCAAAACGCTTGCGCAAGACCGGCAGATCGTGACCTGGATCGTACGCACGCAGGCCACGCGTCGCCGCATTGGCCAATGTGTGTGCGTCGAAACTCATGGCACCGCGACGGGATAAGAACCGAGCACCTTGACCTGGGTCGTGAATGGTTCGAGTTCTGTCAGTGCCTGGCGCACCGAGTCTTCTTCGACATGGCCGCCGATATCGATGAAGAACGCGTATTGCCAATGGCCCTGATGCGACGGCCGCGATTCGATACGATTCATGCTGATGCCGTGCTTGGCGAACGGACTGAGCACATGGAACAGCGCACCAGGTTGATCCTTGATGAACACCAGAACCGAGGTGCGATCGTGCCCGGATGGTGGGAAAATTTCGCGACCGATCACGAGGAAACGCGTGGTGTTGTCGGGACGATCCTCGATGTGATCGATGACGACATGCTTGAGGCCGTAAACATGGCCCGCCGATGCGCCGGCGATCGCTGCCGCATCGTCGGCATTGCGTGCTCGACGTGCCGCTTCGGCGTTGCTCGACACCGCGATTTTTTCCGCGTTCGGCAAATTCGCGCGCAGCCAGGTTTTGCATTGTGCGAGCGATTGCGGATGCGAATACACGCGCTCGATGTCTTCAAGTTTCCCGGTACGCGACAGTAAATATTGATGCACGCGCAGCTCGGTTTCACCGCAGATTTTCAGCGTTGAGGTGAGGAACATGTCGAGCGTGGTCTGGATCGTGCCCTGCCCCGAATTCTCCACCGGCACCACGCCGAAATCGGCATTGCCGGCCTCGACTTCCTGAAATACTTCCTCGATGCTTGCGAGCGGCAAGCCATGTGCGGAATGGCCGAAATGCTTGAACACCGCTTGTTGGCTGAAGGTGCCTTCCGGGCCGAGAAAGCCGATCTTGAGCGGCTCCTGCTGCGCCAGACAGGCCGACATGATTTCGCGAAACAACCGCACCAGCACATCGTCGCCGAGCGGGCCGTCGTTGCGATCGACCACCATGCGCAACACCTGCGCCTCGCGCTCGGGCCGGTAATAATCGATTGCCGCGGCGAGCGGACCTTTCGCCTTGCCGACCTGATGCGCCCAACGCGCGCGCTCGGCAATCAATTCCTGAATCGTGCGGTCGATGCCGTCGATGCGCGTGCGCGCTTCGGACAGCGTGAACTGCGGTTGCGGTGTTTCGTTGTCGGTTTCGGTCGTCATTTCAAATTACTCGAACACAGAGAATGCCGTCGATCGCCGCGATGCTGGTAATCAGTGATTCCGGCACGCTCGAATCGACGTCGAGCAGACTGTAGGCGAGATCGCCTTTCGATGCATTGTGCATCTGCGAAATATTCAAGCCGGCCGCGCCGATCACCTGCGACAGCTGGCCAATCATGTTCGGCCGATTCAGATTGGCAATCGAAATGCGCGCCGCACCGACGCGCGCCATGCGTGTATTTGGAAAATTCACCGCATTCTGGATATTGCCGTTTTCCAGATAGTCGCGCAGTTGGTCGACCACCATCAGCGCGCAGTTTTCCTCGGCCTCGGCGGTCGATGCGCCGAGATGCGGCAACGCGATCACACGCGCATGGCCGACCAGTTCGGCCGACGGAAAATCGCAGACGTAGCGGCCGATGCGCCCATCGTCCAGACCGTGGCGCAACGCGATCGCATCGATGATGCCTTCGCGCGCGAAGTTCATGAGCACTGCACCGGCACGCAGGTGTTCCAGCGATTCGACTGCAAAAATTCCACGCGTCGCATCGTTCAGCGGCACATGAAACGTGATGTAGTCGCACGCGGCGTAAAGCTCGTTGAGCGATCCGGCCTTGACCACTTCGGCGGACAATTGCCATGCGCCATCGACCGTCATGTGCGGATCAAAACCGAATACGCGCATGCCGAGCGCGCGCGCTGCGTTGGCGACTTTTACGCCGATCGCGCCGAGGCCGATCACACCGAGCGTCTTGCCGGCGAGTTCGGAACCGACGAAGCGTTTTTTCTCGGCTTCGACCTTGTGATGCAGATCTTCCTTGGCATCAAGCGACCCGACGAAACTCAGCGCTTCACCGAGATTGCGCGCGGCGATCAGCATGCCGGCGAGCACCAGTTCCTTGACCGCGTTCGCGTTCGCGCCGGGCGCGTTGAACACCGGCACGCCGCGCTTGGAGAGTTCCGCCACCGGAATATTATTGACGCCCGCACCGGCACGGCCGATCGCCTTGATCGACGCCGCAATGGTGATCTTGTGCATGTCGGCGGAGCGCAGCAGCACCGCATCGGGTTCGGCAAATTCGTTGGCGACGCTGTATTGACCGGTCGGCAAACGGCTCAGGCCGTTCTTCGAAATATTGTTCAACGTTTGAATCTTGTACATGGAATGCTCCGCTTCCGTCGTCGAAAGCTGTCGTTGATGCGGGAAAAAATACGTTACGAAAGCGCCTGAAATTAACCGTCATTCCAGCGCAGGCTGGAATGACGAGCGAAAATGCGTGGCTCAACCGTTCCTGCTGGCGAAGTCGCGCATGAAATCCACCAGCGCCTGCACGCCTTGCAGCGGCAACGCGTTGTAGATGCTGGCGCGCATGCCACCGACCGCACGATGGCCTTTCAGCGCGAGCAGACCAGCCGCTTCGGACTCCTTCAGGAAGACCGAATCGAGCGTTTCGCTCGGCAAGGTAAACGGCACATTCATCCACGAGCGCGCCGTTTTTTCGACCGGATTGCGATAGAAACCGGAGCCGTCGATATAGCCGTTCAGCAACTCCTGCTTCTGTCGATTGATCTCGCCCAGCGCCTTGAGTCCGCCCTGCGCCTTGGCCCACTTGAACACCAGCCCGGCGAGATACCACGAGAATGTCGGCGGCGTATTCAACATCGAACCGTTCGCTGCATGCTCAGCGTAGTTGAGAATTTTCGGAATGCTTTTCGGGCAACGCTCGAGCAAGTCTTCGCGCACGATCACCACGACCAGACCCGAAGGCCCGATATTTTTCTGTGCGCCGGCGTAGATCATGCCGAAACGCGAGACATCGATCGGCTGCGACAGAATCGTCGACGACAAATCGGAAATCAGCGGCACCGCTCCAACATCGGGAACCGTGTGGAATTCCACGCCGTGTATGGTTTCGTTGGCGACCGTGTGCACGTATGCGGCATTGGGGTCAAGATCCCAACTCGAACGTGGCGGAATCGCGGTGAACTTGCCCGCTTCGTCGCTGGCGGCGATACGCACCCGGGTCAGCGGCTTGGCTTCTTTCACCGCCTTCTCGCTCCAGGCGCCGGTGACGATGTAGTCGGAAGTTTGATCGGGGCGCGCGAAGTTCATCGCGAGCTGCGCAAAATGCAGGGTCGCGCCGCCTTGCAGGAACAGGACTT
>JANXUW010000426.1 GCA_025351985.1 Pseudolysobacter sp. | reverse complement strand
CGCGAGCATCCTCGCTCACTGCGAATCGCAGCACGCAACACGTGTCTATGAGGCGTGGCTGCACGACTCGACGACACCGGCCTGGATCGCGAAAACCAAGATCGGCCATGCACCGATCAGTTATCTCGTATTGGCGAATCCACGCTGCCGATTGCCGATTTGCATGTCGATGATCTTGAAGTCAAACGTATTTATCTGCTGCATCGTTTTCATGGCAGCGGCGTCGGCAAACGACTGATGGCGGAAGCGGGTTCACACGTGCAATTGGTTCAGGCGCCGCGTCTGTTGCTTGGCGTCTACGCAAATAATCACGATGCCATCGCGTTTTATGTCCGCCAGGATTTCGCAAAATTGGTGAGCGCGTTTTCAACGTCGTGGCAAAAATTACGACGACACGATCTTGAGCCTGAACCTTCAGCAGTAAGCTGGCAGCGTTCATGCTGCAGTTTGCTGCGTCGATTTTTTTTGGATGCGGTCGCGGTTCCGACAGCGCCCGCGCTGGGGCGCTGCCGTATGTTTTCACAGCGCTCTGTCAGTGACCGGTTTTGGCTTTTGGCTTTTCTGCCACAACCTCGCCGGTAACCGTGATCTTGATCGCCAGCGAATTGCTGCCGGTGCCATCGGTGATGGTCAAGGTGGGCGAGTCCGTGCCGGTTGTGTCGTTTCCGGTCACGACGACATTGAACTTGCCGTCCACAAGATTGATCGCCACGCTGGCGTGATCGGCGTCGGCATTGGGGCCACTCAAACTTGCGCTGGGTGTATTGACCTTGTTGGTCACGCTGAAAGTGATGGACTTGTTTTTCGCCACCGTCGCAGTAGGCCCGGCAGGCGTGACCGTGAAACCCGAGTCCTGGCCAGCAGGACGGCACGCTGAAATATTGCTGACCGCGTTGCGGATGCCGTCGTATTCGGCGAGGGCTGATGCGAGATTGCCAACTGCTGTGGCGAGTTTGTCCCTATCATCGGCAAGCTCGTTTGACCTCGACGCGCGAATCCTTCGACCGTTGTGACTTACATACTTCCAGCCAAAAAGAGCTCGTAACGATATATCGGGTTTTGACGTATCGCTTTTTGGTTTGATAACAGTCTTGCTTGCGTCGGCAATCGCAGAGTTTCCAATATATGCACTTGGAAGAAAATATACATTTGCAAGATCGTAATCCGCTGCATCGAATTTGGATTTTCCGCCGACGGCGTGGGATGCCAATTGCAATATCCTGCGCGATGGTTTGTCTTGTTCGCCTGCAGGCGGCGTTTCGACAGAAACGACTTTCATCATCTCGGATTGCGCGGTCGCCGGCGTGTCGGTTTCGATATTGCGGATCGGTGCACCCGTTGCGAGATCAACGGGTGTAACCGTGCCTGTCGGCGTCTGGATGGTGCCATCGTCCTGGGCCGGAGGGGCATCGCCCGACGCTGGCGTGGTAGGCAGCGCACCTTGTCCAATCGTCGTTGCATTAGCCTTCATCGAACCCAGCAAGGTCAGCAGCTTGTCGAGGCTGGCTTCGTTGTCTATGAGTTGCTGGCTGACGGTTTCGGTGATGAGGTCGACGCGGTTGCGCAAGGTGAAGCTGGCTTCGTGGAATTCGTTGCGCACCTGCCAGCCTTGAACGTAGACGTTCTGCGCATGGCTCAGCGCCTTTTGCGCCTTGATATAGTCCGCATTGTTCGGATCCAGAGTGCTGCTGCCGAGATCAATTTGCAGAAGATCGATGTGTTTTTTGACGTCATTGAGCTCGTTGGCGAGGATGTCGGTACTGTCACTGCCCTTTGCTTTTTCGATCAAATACGGGCGTGCCTGAAACAACGCGCAGGTCAGGGCTTGCGCGCCACCGATGTAGGTTTTTTGTTGTGGCGTGCTGCTGAAAAATTGCCCTGTCGCGTATGCCGCCGTACCTGCCACGGCGAAACGTGCAATCTGTTTTGTAGAGCCTGTTTTGGTGATGCCGTCGTAAAGTGCGAAAGCGCTCAACGGTATCGACAGCGCAGCGACGGTACTACGCAATTTCGAGTGATCGCCGATCGCAACGTAATACGCCTGGCGCCAGCGTTCTGCATAATTGATCGCTTCGCAAATGTCTGCATCGAATTTCTGTGTGCAGACATCTTGCTCCATAAATTTCTTTTCACCAGGATCGCATGCATTTTTATTGCCGCTGAAGCTCATGCTTTCACACGAATTGTAAGCACCAATCAAATCGCTTTTAGTGACAGGTTTGACATGCGGATTCCATAATGCTGCACAGGCATTAAGCAGCACGGCGACAAGCATAATAATTATTGTGCGCAGCGCTTGCGGCATGGTTGTTTTCAAAGCAGACATACATCCCCCTCCCAATTGGTTTTCGATGATGACGCGCGCGTCATTGC
>JANXUW010000424.1 GCA_025351985.1 Pseudolysobacter sp. | reverse complement strand
ACATCGTGCCCAGCGGCGATCAATTGCTCGCGCACGGCTGCGAGCACGGTGCTTTTGCCCGCGCCCTCGCCGCCTTCGAGCGTGATCAATCGTCCTCTCATTGTTTTTTTCCGAGCTGAAATTTTCCGACCGCCGTATTGTGCGCTTCCAGCGTGTCGGAAAACTGATGTGTGCCGTCGCCACGCGCGACAAAATACAGCGTATTACCCGGCGCCGGATGCATCACCGCGGCCAGCGCGGCCTTGCCCGGCAGCGCGATCGGCGTCGGCGGCAAACCGCCGCGTGTGTAGGTGTTGTACGGCGTGTCGGTATCGAGATCACGACGATGAATATTGCCGTCGTAATTGTCACCGAGGCCATAGATCACGCTCGGATCGGTCTGCAGCCGCATGCCGATTTTTAGGCGGCGCATGAACACGCCGGCGATTTGCGGCCGCTCCTCGGCGCGACCGGTTTCTTTCTCGACGATCGAGGCCAGGATCAGCGCGTGATACGACGATTCCAGCGGCAAACCGGAATCGCGCTGCGACCACAAGCCATCGAGTTGCTGCTGCATCGCGGCGTGGGCGCGACGCAGCACATCGAGATCGGGCTGGCCTTTGAGATATACATAAGTCTCCGGCAAAAATCGGCCTTCGGTCGCTTGATCGACCGCGCCGAGTTTTTTCATGATTTCGGCGTCGCTCAAACCGGCGATGGTCGGCTGCAATTTTTCTTGCTGCGCGAGAGCGATTCGCAGCTGTTTGAAGTTCCAGCCTTCGACGATCGTGAACTTGTGCTGGATCACCTCACCCGCCGCCATGCGCTTGAGCAGACCGCGCGGCGTGAGTTCGGCACTCAAGGCGTATTCGCCGGCATGCAGCGAACTCGTGACGTGCATCTGCCACGCCAGCGCGCGCCAATATGGCCAAGGTGCGCTGCTCGCGGGTTGCGCCCTGAGCAAGGTCACGATGCCGGGCAACGATGTTCCGAGCGGCACATCGAGCGTCGCATCCGCCCCCTGCACTTGCAGCGGAGTATTGGCAAAATTCTCGAACTCGCGATAAAACCATCCGGCCGCTATCGCACCAACCATCAGCACGACGAGCAGCAGACGCAACAGCACGCCGCCGCGTTGCGTGGAATTTTTGGCACGAAATCCAAACCGCATCAGAATTGCTCTCCGTCTTGCGCCATCCATCCGTTCGCTCGCCAATGTTTTTGCAGCTCGCGCGTGACCGAGCCGACTGCATACGATTTATCGGCCACGCAATTCACCGGCAGAATACCGCGCACGCTGTTGCACAGGAATATCTCGTTCGCATGCATCAATTCCTCCGGCAACAGGTCGCGTATTTCGACATCGCCGAAGTGATCCAGCAAGGCCGCGCGTGCGACACCGGCGATACCACATCGCGACAGATCGGGCGTGATCACACGTCCCTCGCACACGCAAAAAATATTCGCTGCCGTCGCGCAAATCAGATGGCCATCGGTATCGCACATGAGGCCTTCGAAAATTTCGGCATCGTTCCATTCGGCGCGCGCAAGAACCTGTTCAAGTCGATTCAGATGCTTGATGCCCGCAAGCAGCGGTTGCAAGGCTAGCCGTGTGCTGCACCAGCGTACCCGGATTCCGCTCGTGTAACTATTCGTCGGCATCGGCACAAACGGAAACGCGGCAACCACGCGCGTCGGCATCGTCTCTGCCGGCAATGCGTAACCGCGTGCGCTGATACCACGAGTGATCGTGATGCGCACGATTGCGCATTCCAGACCGACCGAAACTTTCTCCACTTCCTGCGCCAGCACGTCGACATCCGGCGGCGGCAATTGCAGGCGCGCGCAACCTTCGGCCAGTCGTTGCATGTGGCGGTGCCACAACGGTGCGCGACCGTGCAACACGCGCAGGGTTTCGAACAAACCATCGCCGTAGCAAAATCCGCGATCGAGTGGCGAAACAGTTTCCAACGCCGCGCCGTTGATCAGCATTCGTACGCTCATCCGTCGACTCCGAGCGCACGCAATAATCCACGCGCCTTGGCCCGTGTTTCGTCGAGCTCGCGTTCGGCGATCGAATCGACCACGATGCCCGCGCCGGCGCGAAAACTGATCGTCCGGTCGTGCAGCAGAAAACTGCGGATCAGGATATTCAGATCCATGTCGCCATTGCGATCCAGATAACCGAACGCACCGGTGTACGGGCCGCGCGCCACAGCTTCGAGTTCGGCGATGATTTCCATGCAGCGCACCTTCGGACAGCCGGTAATCGTGCCGCCCGGAAACACCGCGGCGATTACCTGCCCCGGCGTCACATCGGTTCGCAATCGACCGCGCACGTTCGAGACGATGTGGTGCACATGCGCATAACTCTCAACCGACATGAGTTCATCCACTGCGACACTGCCAGGCACGCAGACGCGACCGAGATCGTTGCGTTCCAGATCGATCAGCATGACGTGTTCCGCGCGTTCTTTCGGATGGCCGACCAGTTCACGGATGCGATCGGCATCGTCGTCACCGGCGAAACGCGCCCGCGTTCCGGCGATCGGCCGCGTCTGCACGATGCCCGCGCGCACCTCGACCAAACGCTCCGGCGACGAACTCACCACCGCCCAATCGTCGACTTGCAGCAGGCCAGCGAACGGGGCCGGATTCGTCTGCCGCAAGCGCGCATATAGCGCCGACGCCGAGACCGGCGCGGACAAAGCCGCGCGCCATTCGCGCGACAGGTTGACCTGGAAAATATCGCCGGCGCGGAGGTATTCGTGGATGCGTTCGACACCGCGCAGGAACTGTTCGGGTGCGTCTTCGTCGATGGCAATATCGGTCAACGCTGTCGAAACCAGCCGCATCGCGGATTGCAGATCAGCCAACAATTCGTCTAGTAATTCCGCATGCGCCGTTTCGGCAATCAACACGGTGCGATCGAGTTCGTGATCGATGATGATCGCGGCCGGACAGCGCATCGCGAGTGCGGCCGGCACCGCATTCGCCGTGGCGCGTGGCTGTAGCAGGCGAGGTTCGATTTCGCCCGCGAGTTCGTAACCGAGGTATAACAACCAGCCGCCGTGGAAAGGCAGGTCGTCGTTATCGCGCAGAATTTTTTCGGCAGACCAGGCGTGATCCAGCGCATCGAGAAACCCGCGATGCGCTTCGACCACAGCGCCATCGCGCGTGAGCATGTGATCGGCATCAAGTCGAATTTGCGTTTGCGGAAACGCACACAAAATATCGAAGCGCGTGTGTCGCGTACCGTGTGCGACGCTTTCGAACAACGCCGGATAACGCGCCGGCTGCGCTGCGGCCAGCGCGAGCAAATCGTGCTGGCCGCTGAGAACATGCGTGACGATACTCACGCAATCATGCTCTTGCGCTGGGCCGCTTGGAATCGGCGATCAGAGACTCTGGAAAACCAGCGTGCCGTTGGTGCCACCGAAGCCGAACGAGTTGGAAAGCGCGGTCTTGATCTTCGCTTCGCGCGCTGTGTGCGGCACAAAATCGAGATCGCAACCGGCATCCGGATTATCCAGATTGATGGTCGGCGGCAACACACCATCGCGCAACGCGAGGATGCTGAAAATTGCTTCGACGCCGCCGGCCGCGCCGAGCAGATGCCCGGTCATGGATTTGGTCGAGCTGACCGCGAGCTTGTAGGCGTGATCGCCAAAGCACGATTTCACCGCCTGGGTTTCGGCGAGATCGCCGGCCGGCGTCGACGTGCCGTGAGCGTTGATGTATTCGATCGCATCGGGATTGAGTTTTGCATCTTTCAACGCGTTGACCATGCTGCGCGCGGCGCCTTCACCGTTCTCGCTCGGTGCGGTCATGTGGTATGCATCGCCGCTCATGCCGAAACCGGAAAGCTCGCAGTAGATGCGCGCGCCGCGTTTTTTCGCGTGCTCGTATTCTTCGAGCATCAATACACCGGCGCCGTCGGACAGTACGAATCCATCGCGATCCTTGTCCCACGGCCGGCTTGCCTTGGTCGGATCATCGTTGCGCGTGGTCATCGCGCGTGCCGAAATGAAACCGCCGATCGAAGTCCCGGTGATCGAGTATTCGGCACCGCCGGCAACCATCGCATCGGCGTCGCCGTACTGGATCATGCGCGCGGCCAGGCCGATGTTGTGGGTCGATGTCGTGCACGCAGTGACGACCGCGATGTTCGGGCCTTTCAAGCCGAACATGATCGAGAGATTGCCCGAGATCATGTTGATGATGGTCGATGGCACGAAGAACGGCGAAATCTTGCGCGGGCCACCTTCGTGAAACGCGATCGAGGTACGTTCGATACCGGTGATGCCGCCGATGCCGGCGCCGACCGCGGCACCCACGCGCTCGGCATTTTCGGCAGTGATTTCCAGGCCCGAATCGCGCAACGCCTGCACCGAAGCGGCAATGCCGTAGTGGATGAACGGATCCATTTTCTTGACGTCTTTCGGCGCGATGTACGTGGCCGGATCGAAGTCGCGGATCTCGCCAGCGATCTTGGTCGCAAATGCCGTGGTATCGAAATGCGTGATCGGCCCGATCCCGCTCACACCCGCGAGAATATTCGACCAGGCCGTGGCGATATCATTGCCCACAGGCGAAATGATGCCGAGACCGGTAACTACAACGCGCCGCTTGGACATGTTTTTTGCATCCGTAAAAACGAAGGTGCCAACCGTACGTCAGCGCACGTTAGCGAACCCTGAAAACGCAAGCTGCGCCCCGAAGGCGCAGCCGCATGAAACGATGATCCGGTGAAACTCAGGCTTTGACGTGCGCCTTGACGTAGTCCACGGCCTGCTGCACGGTCGTGATTTTCTCGGCTTCTTCGTCCGGGATTTCGCATTCGAATTCTTCTTCGAGTGCCATCACCAACTCGACGGTGTCGAGGGAATCTGCACCGAGATCGTCGACAAACGACGCAGTGGCGGTTACTTCATCTTCTTTCACGCCCAACTGTTCGACGACGATCTTCTTGACGCGATCTTCTATGCTGCTCATAAGTGCAAAACCTCCCGAGGGGAAAACAGAAATACCAAATTCGTGACTTACGGATTGTAGTGGAAGCCTAACGCAACTGCTACCAGTGGCTGGCAAACCGCCTACTGCCAACGGCTTATCATGCCATGTACATGCCGCCGTTCACATGCAGCGTTTCGCCGGTGATGTAAGCAGCAGCAGGTGACGCCAGAAAACTCACGGCCTTGGCGATATCCACCGGCGCACCGAGGCGGCCGAGCGCAATCTGATTGAGCAACGCGTTTTTCTGTTCGTCCGGCAGACCCTTGGTCATGTCGGTATCGATGAATCCCGGCGCCACCACGTTCACCGTAATGCCACGGCTGCCGATTTCGCGCGCGAGCGATTTCGAGAACGCGATGATGCCGGCCTTGGCCGCGGCGTAATTCGACTGCCCGGGATTTCCAGTCAGACCGATTACCGAAGCGATGCTGATGATGCGACCCTTGCGCGCCTTCATCATGCCGCGCATTACCGCCTTGCTGGTGCGGTACACCGACGTCAGATTGGTATCGAGAATCGCCTGCCAGTCGTCGTCTTTCATGCGCATGAGCAATTGATCGCGCGTGATGCCGGCGTTGTTGACGAGGATGCTGACGGCGCCGAACTCCTTGGCGATGGCATCGATCAGTTCTTCGACGGCAGCGCCGTCGGTGACATTCAGGGCGCGCCCGACGCCGCCGTGCGCGGCGAGCTTCTCGCTGATCGCGGCAGCGCCGGCTTCGGTCGTCGCGGTGCCGATGACTTTTGCACCGAGCGCGGCGAGTTCTTCGGCAATTGCCGCACCGATGCCGCGACTCGCGCCCGTTACCAAGGCGATTTCACCGTGCAGAATGGCTGTCATGTGGGTTCCTTGGCGAATGTTTTTTTATTGGATAAAGCAACGCGAGATTAAACAACGCGGATCTTATTGCGCAAGATCGAGCAATGCTTGCTGCAGATCTGACGGCGCACCGATCGCGCGACTCTCGATCGTCTTGCTGATGCGTTTGTTCAAACCGCTGAGAACCTTGCCGGGACCGCATTCGAGCAGCCGTGTGGCGCCACTCGTTTCGAGCGCGAGTACGCACTCGGTCCA
Source organism: Pseudolysobacter sp. (assembly GCA_025351985.1). Classification (GTDB taxonomy): domain Bacteria; phylum Pseudomonadota; class Gammaproteobacteria; order Xanthomonadales; family Rhodanobacteraceae; genus Pseudolysobacter. The sequence continues at coordinate 5,126 of JANXUW010000424.1, read as the reverse complement.
GCGCACCGGCATGTACAACTGGCGCACCAATGCGGCCTGGATTTCTTCGATGGATTCAAAACTGCGCGCGTCGGCGTTTTGTATCACCGGAATTTTCGGCAACTGCCATGTCAGCGTTTTAATGTGTGCGGCGAGTTGTTCGGCGGCGCCCAACATCAACGCGCAATGCGACGGCACACTGACCGGCAACTTGATCGCCTTGCGCACGCCGAGTTCGGCGAGTCGGGCCAATGCGCGATCGACCGCTTCGGCATGGCCGGCGATCACGGTCTGCCCCGGAGAATTGAAATTCGCCGGCGAGACAATCTGCGCACCGGCAACGTCGAGACAGACCGCTGCGATCTGCGCATCTTCGGCACCGAGGATCGCGGCCATCGCACCGACACCTTGCGGCACGGCGTTCTGCATCAGACGTCCACGTTCGGCGACGAGTGCGGCGGCATCAGCCAGCGTCAACACGTCGGCGCAGACCAGCGCGCTGTATTCGCCGAGGCTGTGTCCCGCGAGTTGCGCCGGCAGCGGGCCGCGCGCTTCCTGCCATACCCGCCACACCGCGACGCTCGCGGCGAGTAACGCAGGCTGGGTATTTTCGGTGCGATTGAGTTCGACCTCGGGGCCTTGCTGGCTGAGTTCCCACAGATCGCGGCCAAAATACTGCGAAGCCTCGTCGAAGGTATTTTTAACCGACGGATACGCCGCTGCAAGTTCGGCCAGCATGCCGACCGATTGCGAGCCCTGGCCCGGGAAAACGAAGGCGAGATTATTCATGCCGAATTATTCATGCCGATTGATCGCGATCAAAAAAGCGCAGTGGAAAAAAACGAAATCTGCAAGGTGCCGAGATCAGAAACGGATCAGTGCCGAACCCCACGTGAAACCGCCGCCGAACGCTTCGAGCAACAGCATTTCACCACGCTTGACCTTGCCCGAACGCACCGCAAAATCCAGCGCCAGCGGCACCGAGCCAGCCGATGTATTGCCGTGTTTGTCGACGGTCACGATCACACGTTCCATCGGCATGTCGAGGCGTTTTGCGGTGGCCTGGATGATGCGCAGATTGGCTTGATGCGGGATCAGCCAGTCGATATCGGATTTCTGCAGGTTATTTGCGGCGAGCGTTTCCTCGACGACGGCGTCGAGGGTCTTGACTGCAACCTTGAATACTTCGCTACCGGCCATGAGCACACGCACGCCGTGGTTTTTCTCGTCCGTGAAACCGACCGAAACACCGACCGGATTCCACAACAATTCCTTGTAGCCGCCATCGGCATGCAGATGCGTGGAAATGACGCCGGGTTCGTCAGACGCTTGCAGCACGACCGCGCCAGCGCCGTCGCCGAACAATACGCAGGTCGCACGATCCGACCAGTCAAGCATGCGCGAAAGGGTTTCCGCACCGATCACAAGCGCGGTCTTGACCGTACCGGAACGAATGAATTTATCGGCTACGCTCAACGCGTAAATAAAACCGGAGCACGCGGCATTGACGTCGAACGCGGCACAGCCGTTGGCACCGAGGCGATGCTGCAACAGACAGGCGGTGGACGGGAAAATCAGATCCGGCGTCGTGGTGCCGACGATGATGAGTTCGACATCGCGCGCATTCACGCCCGCCGCTTCGAGCGCAGCCGTGGCTGCTCCGAACGCGAGATCGCAGGTGGTCTGACCTTCGGCGGCGATGTGCCGCTGCCGGATACCGGTTCGACTGGCGATCCACTCGTCGTTGGTATCAACGAGTTTTTCCAGCTCTGCATTGGTGACGATGCGTTCCGGCAAAAAGCTGCCGGTGCCGACGATGCGCGCGTAAGTCAGAGCCGTACCCCCCAGCCGAACGGTAAATTGTCAGCCGTCAGACCGCAATACCGTAATGCAAACCGACGCCATGATGGCGTCGGCAAGAATAAAGATCGATGCCAGTCCGCCCTCAGGCAGACCGCATCGAATTTCAGTCTTCGGTGCGAACCGAACCCTTGCTCTCGATCACTTTGCGACCACGGTAGTAGCCGTCTTTGGTGATGTGGTGACGCAGATGCACTTCACCCGAGGTCTTGTCGGTGCTGAGCTGCGGTGCAACCAGCGCGTCGTGCGAACGACGCATGCCACGACGTGACGGGGATTTGCGACTTTTCTGTACTGCCATGATGACTCTCCAAACAATCTAGTAAATATCTCCGCAGGATTGCCGCCATGGCAATTCAACGGAATCGAAAAGCCCGAAAAGATTCAGGCCTTCTTTGCCACACCGGCAGAACCAGCGCGACGAGCGATGCGATTTTTGCATCAGCGAAAATCCCGGATGGGACTTTCTTGCAGTCTTCAGTGCGGCGCTTTCTTCAGGACACCCAATGCCGCGAACGGATTCTTGCGCGGTTCTTCAACCACTTCGCCCGGTTCGTCGGACCACACCGTTTCCGGCATATCTTCCGTGCCCGGCTGCATCGGGATCAGCGGCAGCGCCAGAATCAGCTCGTCCTCGATCACATCGCGCAGTCGCATGCCTTCTTGCGTGACCAGCAACGGTTCGCAGCCTTCGGGCAATCCGGATTCTTCTTCCTCGCGCGTGATCAAACCCAAGCGAGAATCAATATGCACCGGTAAAACAAATTCTTCCAGCGTGCGCTGGCAAATCAAGGTCAGCGGAACATCGGCGCGAACCTGCAGATAGGCGACGCCCAATTCGTCCCGGCCGAACTCCAGATCGTAGCTCACAGTGCCAGTCGGCGCCGCAACACTTGCCAGCAGACGCGGCATGGCCGTCAGCGGCAACGTTCCGTGGAACAAACGCCGCGCCGTAACCATGCGCCAAACATCGACAATTTCCGGAAAAGCTGCAGACACGGCGCGCGAAATGGTAGGTAGCCAATGCGCCAAAGTCAATCAATCGACGGGTGACGCACGCGGCAGTCCGCAAGTATATAACGTGGCGCCGGCAAAATCGATATGCGCAGGGATTTGCCGTCCAGCCCGGCTCGATCATCACATCTGTGATTAACGGGATTCCAACATCTGTTTTGCTACGGTTCAGAAAAAGAGCGTTGCACAACGCCCGAACCAACCAATATTCATTGGGATTACCCGTATGCCAATCCAGCGACTGACCGCCGCAACGCTATTTGCTGCGGTCTGCATTTTCCAGAGCGCGGCTTTCGCCCGAATCGCCAGCCCGGCCATGCCGCTGGAATGCGATGCCGCCTCACTGCAAGCGTCGCTGCTGCCCTTGGTCAATGCGAGTCTGTGGACTACCTCTCAGCATGCGGTACTGACGACAGCAGCCGCCGACAACATCGACTCGTCGACCAAAACCGAGCTGCCCGAAATTGCCACGATCGAGCAGGCGCCGCGCCGCATGCTTGCCGATTTTGCGATGCAGTTGCGTAATATCCGCTACCGCCGTGGCGGTCGCGAACCTTCCACCGGTTTTGATTGCAGCGGTTTCGTGCATTACGTCTTCCTGCACACGATGGGCCTCGACCTGCCGGGCGATGCGCCGGGGCAGTTCGGTTTCGGCCAGAAAGTCGCTCGCGCGCAGATGCAGACCGGCGACCTGGTGTTTTTCCGCACGCGCGGCGGCGCAGGAATTTCGCACGTCGGCATCTATCTCGATGACGGCCGTTTTATCCATTCGCCCTCGCCGGGCAAATCGGTACGTATCGATCGTCTCGAAGATGCGTACTGGACCAAGCGTTTTGTCGGTGCGCGTCGGCTCGGCAGCTTGACCTGAGCAAATCCCGCGATTGCTCGACGAGCAATCGATACGTGCAGCATCCCGAGCAGCTTTGATCGCTGTTATCCTTGTACGGATAGCTTAAAGCCCAAGGTGCGTACGCATGCCCGTGATCGAATCCGCGATTGATCCCCGCTCCGCCGATTTTATGGCGAACGCCACGCAACTGCGCACGCAGGTCGACGATCTCAAAACCCAGCTCGCGCAGACTGCACTCGGCGGTGGCGAAAAGGCACGGCAAAAACATACCGAACGCGGCAAATTGCTGCCACGCGAACGCATCCGCGCGTTGCTCGATCCGGGCTCGCCATTCCTCGAACTGTCGCCGCTCGCAGCGCATGGTCTTTACGAAAATCAGGCGCCGTGCGCCGGCCTCATCACCGGCATCGGTCGTGTGCAGGGCCAGGAAGTCATGGTCGTGGCCAACGACGCCACGGTCAAAGGCGGCACGTATTTTCCGATGACGGTGAAAAAACATCTGCGCGCGCAGGAGATCGCCGAGGAAAATCGACTGCCGTGCATTTATCTGGTCGATTCCGGCGGCGCCTTTCTGCCGTTGCAGGATGAAGTATTTCCCGATCGTGATCATTTCGGGCGAATTTTCTACAACCAGGCACGGTTGTCGTCGAAGAATATTCCGCAGATCGCCGTGGTCATGGGTTCATGCACCGCAGGTGGCGCGTACGTGCCGGCGATGAGCGATGAAACCGTGATCGTGAAGGAGCAAGGCACGATTTTTCTCGGCGGGCCACCACTGGTGAAAGCCGCGACCGGCGAGGTCGTGGATGCTGAATCGCTCGGCGGTGCCGATGTGCATACCAGTATTTCGGGTGTGGCCGATCATTTCGCCGAGAACGATGCCCACGCGCTGACCATCGCGCGCGACATCGTTGCGCATTTGAATCGCAGCAAGAAACTGCCGGTGGAAATTCGCGAATCGCGCGAGCCGCGTTATGCCGCGGATGAGCTTTACGGCATTCTGCCGCGCGATACGCGACATCCGTTCGACATCCGCGAAATAATCGCGCGGATCGTCGACGGCTCGGAATTCCAGGAGTTCAAGGCACGCTACGGCAAGACACTGGTCTGCGGATTCAGCCACATATACGGCTATCCGGTCGGCATCATCGCCAACAATGGAATTTTGTTTTCCGAATCCGCATTGAAAGGCGCGCACTTTATTGAGCTCTGCAATCAGCGCGGCACACCGCTGATATTTTTGCAGAACATCACCGGATTTATGGTTGGTAAAAAATATGAAACAGGCGGCATTGCCAAGGACGGTGCGAAGATGGTGACCGCGGTTTCGTGCGCGAAAGTGCCGAAATTCACTGTGTTGATTGGTGGCTCTTTCGGTGCGGGAAATTACGGCATGTGCGGGCGAGCGTTCAATCCGCGATTC
>JANXUW010000390.1 GCA_025351985.1 Pseudolysobacter sp. | reverse complement strand
CCTGAGCGTAGTTCGCATCGGTGGTAGTCGCCACGACATGGTACTGGCCGACCGCGGTCGGTAGCGTTGTCGTGAGCGGATAAGCCACGGTGTCGCCGACGTAGGTCACGCTGTAACTGATGACAACCGGACTCGTGGTCGCCGTGACCGCTGCGACGGCACTGCCGCTGTAAGTGCGATGGATCTTGCCATCGCCACCGACTTCATCGAGCGTGATGGTTTCGCCACCGGCGATGCTGACAATCAAGGTGCCGGTCGTGCTGCCAGTGTAGTTCGGATCATTCACCGTGGCCTGCAAACTGTAGCTGCCAGCCGCCGTTGGTGCCGTCACGCTGCCGTTGTAGCTGACATCGACCGTGCCGGTCAGTGTCACCGGTGTCGAACCTGTGACCACTTGGGCGCTGCCGTTGTAAGTGCGCGTGACCACACCACTGTTCGCATCATTGATGCTGGCGGATGTCGTCGCCTTGGCGACCACAAGCACACCGCTGGCGCTGCCGTGGTAATTACCGGTCGCGTTGACGCTCACACAATAGCTGCCAGCGTTGCTCGGTGGCGTAGTGCTGACAGTGCCCGTGCAATTCGATCCGCTTTGGTAGGTCACTGTCTGCGGCACGCTGGCCGCAGACGGCGTCACCGTCACGGCACGTGGTGTGCCATCGTAGACTTGAGCAAGATCGCTCAGCGCGAAGCTGACTTCGTTCGGGCCAATCGTGATCGGCGTCGTTGACTGGCTTGCATACAACGGCGTCAGACTGGTTGCATCCAGCACTTCGTACAGCAAGGTGTAACTGCCTTCGCGATGGAAGATCGCCTGCCCCGCCGTCGTGGCGTTGTAGCCATCCGGCAGTGGGAAGCCGGACGTCGGGCCAAAGAAAGTCACCAACCCACCATCCGCGGCTGGCGTGGCGGTCCACGGCAGTTGCAGATAGTTGCTGCCGACCTGATAGTCGAAATCGACATCGCTGGCGTGCAGCGTAATCGGTGCAGCCGATGTTGCCGCCGCATCGCTCAGAGTGATGCGCACGATCACGTTGCCGAGTTCGACGCGACCACCACTATTGCTCAAGGTCGTGGTCGACAACAACGCTTGCTCGGCCTGGCCGGAAGTCGCGCCGTTGTAGCTGATCGCAGCGTTCGGCACGGTCGTGCCACCAATGCTGGCCGCATCGTACACGGCGGTGGCGTACACGGTGGTGTTATCCGCGCCGACCAGATCGAACTGCACGCGGTATTCACCAGGCTTGAAGCGGAACTGCACCGGTGGCAATACCAATGCCGGGTCGAGATGCGGCAACGGGTTGTCGTTGGCCGCAGTGATCGGATAACGGAAGGTCTGCGCAGCGCGACCATTGAGCGAACCGGACGCCTGGCTGAAGACCAGCGACTCGGGCGCGTCGGTCGGGCAACCGGAATGATTGTCGCCCGACAAATCTGCCACGCATACCTGCACATCGTCGTGCTGGATCGCGATCTGTCCGCCACTCGTGTTGTGATCGTCGATACGCACCACGCTGATGCGGTAATGCACGGCTTGCGCAGTCACCGCGCCGGTGTTCTGCACCGAGCCGGCGTAGGCGAGGAAGTCGGTGTACGGCGCCGTCATCACCAGCGCCTGCGGCGGTGCAGATGCGGTCAAACTCACCACCGCACCATCGCTGACGACTAGCGACGCAGTTGCACTGCCGCTGTAGTTCGGATCGTTGAGCGTCGCGACTACAACGTAGGTGCCGAGCTGGGTCGGCACGGTCGTGCTGCCATCGTAAGTCACATCGACCGAGCCGGTGATTTGCAGGCTCGCACTCGCGCCGACCGCATGCGTCGCGCCGAAGTGTTGTTGCAAATCAGCGGCGACTATCGTGACCGTGCTTGCCGCGCGGCGTATCGTCATGGTGTCGCTGGCCGAGCCGACATGGCTTGGGCTGGTGACCGTGGCGACAACGGTATAGCTGCCCGCATTGGTCGGCGGCGTACTGCTGCCGCTGTAGCTGATGGCGATGCTCTGTCCTGTCGGTGTGGTGGTTGCCGTTGCCGATTTCGGCGTGCCGTCGTAGACGTAATCGAGCCCGGATAGCGTGACCAGCACCGGCATGGGTGTGATCGTCAGCGCAGCGCTGCCCGTACCCGTGTAGTTGCTGCCATCGCACAAGGCCGTGACCAGATAAACACCGGCGTCCGTCGGTGGTGAAGTCGGCGCATAGGTCAAACTGCAGGTAGCCGCATTGTCCGAATGCAGCACGGCGCTCAAGCCATGCGCATTGCCGTCATACACCACACTGCTGGCACCGCTGAAATCGACAGCGCTGAACGCCTTGCTTATCACCAGCGTGGCGCTGGCCGGCGTCGCCGTGTAATTCGAATCAGTGAGCGTGGCCAACACGGTGTAGCTACCCGCATTGGTCGGTGGCGTAGTGCTGCCATCGTAGGTCACGCTCACGCTACTGCCGCTCGCGCTGACCGGGCTCGCCGAAGCACTCACTGCATGCGTCGCGCCGAAGGTTTGCTGCAGATCGGCGGATGCAATCGTGACCGTGCTCGCCGCCGGTGTGA
>JANXUW010000381.1 GCA_025351985.1 Pseudolysobacter sp. | reverse complement strand
AGGGCATTCAAGGCATCATCGGCGCGCAAGGGCCGACGGGCGCTACGGGCGCTACGGGCGCACAAGGCAGCACAGGGCCGCAAGGCGCGACAGGCTTGCAAGGCCCGGCCGGTGTCACGGGGGCGACCGGTGTGACTGGCGCACAGGGCGGCACTGGCGCCACCGGCGCGCTCTCATCGGCGTACGCCTATGTCTACAATCAGCAGGCAGCGCAAGTGGTGGCAATCGAGTCGGATATCATATTCGACACGAATGGCGTTTTATCGGGCTTCACGCATACGCCGGGGACCAACACCGTCATCGTCATCAATGCCGGTATCTACGATATTTCGTGGAGCGTATCAGGCGTGGAACCGAATCAATTTGCATTGTTCGTGAATGGCGCGCCGGTTGCCGGCGGCGTGTTCGGTTCAGGCGCGGGAACGCAGCAGAACAGTGGCGAACTCATAGCGGCATTGAGTGCTGGTGACGTGCTCACCTTGCGCAACCACAGCTCCGCCGCCGCCGTAAGTTTGCAGACCCTGGCCGGCGGGACGCAGAGCAACGTCAATGCCGCGTTGGTCATCCGCAAGTTGAACTGATGGGGCTGGATGAAATCGGGATCAAGTGATGCAGCAGCTTAGCCACTGAAAAACGGAGTAGACATGACCGAGGGAATCAATCCCTACCAGCCGCCCGACAGCAATGTGTTCGTGGCGAACACAATTCGCCTTAGCTATCCGATCATGGGATGTATCATCTCGATTCACGCCGTACGATTTTTTGCATTTGGTTGATTTTTCGCAGGGGAATAATATGCAGCAACGCTTCGTAATGGCGCGTCTCGTATTCGCTAACGCCATGATTTTTTCCTCGCTCGCTGCCGTCGCGCAAGAGGGCGGAATGGCGCTCGAAACGATCGAGGTCACCGGCTCGCGCATCAGTTACCGCGACTTGCTCGACACGCCTGCGGTTTCGCTCACGCGTCCGGGCGATTACCTGCTGCAACCAATTACGTTGATCAACGACACACGCAGCGAGGAAGGGCGCAAGCAAGAAATTTACGGCACCATCGAAAAAATGCTGGCCGCGACGGGCAAGCGTTTTGATCTGATCTACAACGACACCTATCCAATGTTGTTGAACACGCAAAACTTCCGCGTGCCACTTGCCAAGGAAGACAAACGGCCGGATGTCAGCAAGGTTTCACTTTCAGTGCGCACCTCGATTGGCGGCGAGCCGGCCAAGGCCGAAGCATTGGCGCGCGAGTTGCGCGAATTCGTTGAGAAAGCCGCGCATGTCGGTCGTACCGAAATCGATGTTGGACATGAAACGGCGTTGAGCCTGTCGCGTCCCGAACGTTTTCGTTACGAATTGATCAAGGCGATTGCCGAAGACACCACAAAAATCCGCGCCCAGCTCGGCAATGGCTGCCGCGCAACCGTTGAGGGGCTTAGCAGCCGCATCGAGTGGCGTCGTGTATCGGCGTCGGAATTTCTGATGTACATCCCTTACCGCATGACAATTGAAAAGTGCGGTGAGGATGGCGCCAGCAGCAAATAATATTCCGCGATCGGGGCCTTCATCGACTGGATGAGAGGCCCGATTTTTTTCGGAGTATCGAAGCGAATAAGGGATTTAACAGCGACCGCCTCGCTACAAATATCTAGATCAATATCCTTCGAGACTATCGTAGAAAATCCGGTCGCCCTGCACAACGAAAGCCGGCGTGGTCATATAAACCGAACGGCCATCACCAAGCTCACCGAAATAATCCGTGCCGGCGCATTTCACCGCGCCGCTGATGATTCCGCACGCGCTTGAATACGACGAGCCGAGGGCAGTGACGCCGCTGCCGAGCGTCGGCATTGCGAAAGGTGTCGTATACAACGCGATTTCGCCATTGCCGGCGAGCGTGTAGAACGCGCCCCAGCATTTCACCGCGCCACTCACGATGGCACAGCTGAAACCACCGCCGGCGGTGATCGCAGTCACGCCGGACGTGAGTCCGGTCGTCGCCACCGGCGTGTAGCTGTTGGCCAAGCCGCCGTTGCCGAGCTGGCCGGTCAGGCCATCTCCCCAGCATTGCACGCCGCCGCTGACGATCGCGCAGGTGTGATAACCGCCGCTGACAATACCGGTCGCGCCGCTGCTGATGCCGGAAACGGTCACTGGCGGTGTGGCCAGGGTCGAGGTGTTGCTGCCGTTGCCGAGTTGTCCATTCGAGTTGTAACCCCAGCACTGGATCTTGCCGGTCTGCAGTACAGCGCAGGTGTGTGCGACGCCGGAAGAAATCGTCACGACCGTGGCGCTGAGTCCGCTGACCGATACCGGTGAATGATTTTCGCTGATCGAACCGTTGCCGAGTTCGCCGTTGCTGTTGGCGCCCCAGCATTTCACGCCGCCGCTGACGATCGCGCAGGTGTAGGCGTAACCGGCCGTGATCGCGGTCACGCCGGATGCGATCGCCGTTATCGGCGTTGTGCTGCCGGTGACGGTGCCGTTGCCGAGTTGACCGTTGCCATTGTTGCCCCAACATTTCGCTGCGCCACCGACCACCGCACAACTGTGATAGCCGCCGGTGGCGATGCCGGTCACGCCCGCGGTCAAACCGTTGACTGCGACCGGTATCGAACTATCGATGATGCTGCCGTTGCCGAGCTCGCCGGCTTCGTTGTCGCCCCAGCACTGCGCCGCCCCGCTCACCACCGCACAGTTGTGCAGCGAAACCGCACTCGACGCGAGTGCGCTCGCACCGCTGGCGAGGCCGCTGACCGCCACCGGCGTGGTTTGATAAACATGATCGCCGAGACCGACCTCGCCATCGAGGTTGATGCCCCAGCATTTCACCTCAATCTTGCCGGCGATCGTGACCAGCGCGCAGGAATCCGACAGGCTCGCAGTGATCGATGTCACTCCCGTTGTCATCCCGCTCACCGCCGCGGGCACAAGGCTGTCCACGAGTGATCCGATCCCGAGCTGGCCGAACATGTTGTAACCCCAACACTTGGCCGCACCACTTACCACGGCGCAGGTGTGATAGCCACCCGCCGCGATCGCCGTGGTGCCTGAGCTTATGCCCGAAACCGTCACCGGAGCGCTGCCGTTGGTCGCAATCAGCGTGTTGTTGCCGAGCTCGCCGTTGCCGTTGCCGCCCCAGCAACGCACCGTGCCGCCGCTGATGATCGCGCAGGTGTGGAACAGGCCCGATGCAATCGCGATAACGCCGCTGCTCAGTCCGCTGGCTGCCACCGGCACGTGGCTGTCGGCGATCGCACCGTTGGCGAGTTCGCCGTACGCGTTGTAGCCCCAGCATTGCACGCCGCCACTGACGATTGCGCAGGTGTGGTAACCCGCACTCGCGAGCATCGTTGCGCCGGACGCTATATTCGATACCGTCACCGGTGCGCCGGTGTTGGTGGCGTTGATCGTGCCATTGCCGAGCTGGCCGTTCGAGTTCCAGCCCCAGCAGCGCACCGTGCCGCCGCTGACGACCGCACAGGTGTGATACAGCCCGGCCGAAATCGCGATGACGCCGGACGTCAATCCTTGAACCGCCACCGGGATGGCGCTGTCGTCGAGTCCGCCATTGCCGAGCTCGCCATCGGGATTGCGGCCCCAGCATTTCACGCCGCCGTTGACGATCGCACAGGTGTGATAACCGCCGACCACGATCGCGGTCACGCCTGTTTGCAATCCATACACCGGACCCGGTTCGGTACGATCGAGAAATCCGCCATCGCCAAGCTGGCCGTCGTAGTTGTAACCCCAGCACTGCGCGCCGCCGTTGACGATCGCGCACGCATGGCGACTCTGGCCGCCGGCGCTGATCTGCTGCGCGATCAATGCAGGAGTCGCCTGCGCCAATGACTGCAGCGCGAGCAGCAGCAACAGTAAAACGATGCGTGAAACAACGCGCGTGGGGCGGAGCTGGCACGGCACGGATTGCAGGATGGTGTTACGCATGACGGATCCTTCTTGGCGGTTATCCGATCAATGCGTAAAAGGGCGCGGGCAAGTCTCACACGGGCATGAAGATGCTCGGAATACGTCGAATATTGCTGCGCCAAAGCGACGAGGCCGGTAACATGCGGCGAGGGGAGATGCGCGTTATCGCTGCATCCGATTTGGTTTGCGAGCGTCGCCGGTACGATCGCGAAACTTCGCGTGGAATCACAAGTTTGCACAGTCTGTTCAATACCCATTCGCGCATGCCAAACATTGTGGTTCCATCGTGACTGCGCCGCTAGTCTCTATCATCATTCGCAGTGCGGATCGCGCCGGGCTTGGCGTGGCTTTGCGCTCGCTCGCGGCACAGAGTTATTCGAAGATCGAGGTGATCGTTGTCGATAGCAGTCTGCCACGTATCGACGCAGGCTCGCTTGAGTGGAAACCAGGCGCGCTGGTTCGCTGGATTTCGCTGCCAGCGCAGGGCAGTCATGCGCACGCGGCCAACATCGGCATGGCGGCGGCGGGCGGTGATTTTTTTGCGTTTCTCGACGATCACACGAGCTACGAATCGCATCACGTGCAATCGCTGGTCGACGAGGCGAAACGTCATCCCGAGGCGTTGCTTGTGTATGCGCGTGGCCGCACGATGGCGCAGGGTGATGCGGCGGAAAAAATATTCGGACGCCTGTTCAATCGCGCCCTGTTTTTTTTCGATACGCTATTTCATTTGCAGGCGGCGTTGATCGATCGTCGTGTGATCGCGCTGGGCTGCCATTTCGACGAGTCGCTGGATGTTGGCAGCGAGCACGATTTCCTCAAGCAGATTGCGTTGCACGGCGATTTTGTTTTCCTGGCCGACACACCGCCGGTGTTCAATATACCGCCCGATGGTACTGTGTCGATTGCATACGGTGCTCCGGCCATCGGGATCGCGCAACGCGCTTATTCCGAGAATGCCAAACTCGCCAAGTGGACCGGCGAGCGGCTCTACCACACACTGCGTTCCAGCCTGATCTGCGCGCGGGCGGCCGAGTTGTTGCGTGCCGGAAAATCCGCCGAGGCACGCACCGCATTTCTCGCGATTCTGAATTCCTACCCCGACGATCCTGACGCGCTGCACGGCATGGCGATGTGCGATCTCGCGGCGGGGAATGCCGAGTCGGCGCAGCGTCATATTCTCGGCGCGATTGATCTCGATCCGCACAATATTGCGTATCGAGAAACGGCGAATCGTATGCGCGAACAGCTTGCCGGAAAGCACGTTGTGCCGTCGTCGGCGAGTGCCGCGATCATACCGATGTCGGGCGCTTCCCCGTCGACATTTTCGCCTGCCGCCGCCGTCATTCTGCCGCCGCTGATAACGCAAATAACCATCAACGGCGCGCCGATCCAGCCATCGATTGTCGCGATGCGCGCGGTATCTCCGGTCTACGAAATCATCGTGTTGCATGCGCGAGGATTATTGCGGAAGGGCGAGGCCGAGCAGGCGGCAATGCTGCTCGCGCAACTGCAGCCACAACAAATCGTCAGCGCCGAACTGGCAAGCAATGCCGGTGCTCAGTTGTTGCAGATGCATCGGCTGCAACCGGCACTGGCAATGCTCGCGCGTGCACTCGAATTGAGTGGCGCTACCGAGTCCGCGTTGGCAGCGTACAACGCCTGTTGCGATCTGATTCTTCGCCCGAGCGTGTGGCGTTCCGCGAGTCGCACCTTTCAGGCTTTGTATAACCGGCTCAACCATCATGCCGAATCGCGATCGCTGGAGAGGGCGCGACATATTCATATTGTATGCAAGCTCGACAGCATCGGCGGCACTGAGGGTCGTGCAGTAAATCTTTATCGATTCCTCGCGCCGCATGTCAGCGTTATTTTGTGGTCGACGACAGCGCCGCTCGCACAACATCTCGCCAGCGCACCGATCCGGCAAATCGGCGCTGACGATGCGCCGGGCGGGGGCACGCTCGTGCTGATCGGTACGTATTTCGATTGCGGTGAATGGCTGGAAAAATCGTCATTCGACAAGGTCGTGATTTGCCACAATCTGTCCGAGCAATATCCGAGTCTGATGGAGCGCATGATCCAGCTTGAAGAAAATCCGTCGCATCCGATCGTGCGGCTGACGTTTCCGTCGCGGCTGTTCATGGATAGCGTCGGTCTGCCCGGACTGGTCGAATATTCCGCGATAGATCTGGATGTTTTTCGCCCGCGCAACACACGTGTCGTGCGGGATTCCGGCTTGGTGGTCGGCCGTCATGGGCGCGCCTACGCGCTGAAATTCCATCCCAACGATCCTGCGTTTTTTCGCCGCATCATCGCGCTCGGCCATGCAGTGAGAATTCTCGGCGGCACGGTCATCGCCGATGCTTTCGTTGATGATGTCGGGTCGATTCCCGAACTGCTCGCATTAGGGCAGAACGACGCGCGCGAGTTTCTGGAAACGCTCGACGTGTTCGTGTTTCGCAAGCACCCGAAACTGTTTGAAACCGGCGGCAGCACGATCGTCGAGGCGATGGCGATGGAGTTGCCGGTCATCGTATTTGCCGAGCAATGCGGTGTGGCCGAATTGATCAGACACGGAGAAAATGGATTTCTCGTCGACACCGAGGTGCAAGCAATCGAAGTGATCGAACATCTAGCGGGCGACCCCGTTTTGCGGCGGCGCATCGGGCTCGCCGCGAGAGCAACCATCGTCGAGGTGATGCAACGACAACACTCGCAGATGTTCGAGTATTACCTCGGGGTGACGAACAGCGAACTCGATCCGGGACAGATGCATCTCGGATGGTAGATACGCCGTAATCTCAATGTGCATCGACCGGCGCGGGCGCGGCGTTCGACGCGGGCCGGCAGAACGGCACCATGATCAGCGCCACGATGAACAGCCACGCCATGTGGCGAAACACCTCGTTGAACGACAGCGTGAGTGCGTGCCGCGAAACCACGCGCGCGAGTTCACCTTGCGCAAGCAGCAGCGCGTGTCCCGTATCGGTGGTGACCTGGGAAAAACTCGCGGCGAGATCGATGAGGATATTCGGCGCGTGGCGACCCGCTTCGCCGAGACTCTCGCCCATCCGCGCGACCTGTTCGCGGGTGTTGTCCTGCAGCCACGTATTGACGACGGCGATACCGACCGCGCCGCCGAGATTGCGCATCAGGTTGAACAGGCCGGAAGCGTAGCGCAGTTCGGCCATCGCGAATCCCGACAGCGCCAGATTCACGCTCGGCACGATGCACAACATGATCGCAAAACCGCGCAGCATCTGCGGCAGGATGAATGCGCCGAAACCCCACTCAGGCGTGAGATACGAGGTGAACCACAGACTGCTGGCGAACAGGCTCAATCCGGCGGTAATCATCCAGCGCGGATCGAGCCGCTGCGACAAACGCGCGGCGATCACCACGCTGAGGATTTGCGCGATGCCGGTGACGAACACGGTCGTGCCGATCTGCAGACTGTTGTAGTCGCGCACGCGGCCGAGGAAAACCGGAATCAGATATGTCGCCGAATACAGGCCGAATCCGATCACCAGATTGAACACACAGGCGAATACAAATGTTGGATTGCGAAACGACGTGAGCTTGACGATCGGACCGTTCGAGCGGAACGAACGTTCGAGGAAAAGCAGAAACGCGACGAAGGAAATCCAGCCCGCCATGAGAATGCCCGGATCGCCAAACCAATCGTAGCGCGGGCCTTCTTCGAGCACGTATTCGAGGCCACCGAGAAACACTGCCATCGCGCCGAGATGGGCGTAATCGATGCGCTTGAGCATGGCCAGATTCGGCCGGTCGACCTTGATGACTGATGCTGCAAGAAAGGTGACGATGACGCCCGGCACGATATTGACGTAGAAGATCGAGCGCCAGCCGAATGCGTCGGTGAGCCAGCCGCCGACGGTCGGCCCGAGGGTCGGCGCGAGCACCGAAACCATGCCGAGAATCGCCGGGATCATCGCGCGTTGCGGGCCGGTGAACAACGCAAAACCCGTGGCGAATACAGTCGGGATCATCGCGCCGCCGACAAACCCCTGAATCACGCGAAACACGATCATCGAATCGATGTCCCACGCCAGCCCGCACAGCGCGCTGGCGATCGTGAACAGGCCCGCCGATAGCGCAAAAAGCCAGCGCGTCGACAGCGCCTGCGCGAGAAATGCCGAGAACGGAATCATCACCAGTTCCGCCATCAGATAACCGGTTTGCACCCAACTGATTTCTTCGGGGCCGGCGGACAATCCGGCTTGCACATCGTTGAGTGACGCGGCGACGATCTGGATGTCGATCAGCGCCATGAACTGGCCGAACGCCATCACCGCGAAGATCAGATATTTGCGCGCATTCGGCAGATCGGCTGGCGATAAAACAGCTGGCGATGCGGCTGGAATGACTGCGGCAGGAGTGCTCATGACAATGCTTGCTTTTGAATGATGCTCATAATATTATAGACAACATATAAACGAAACGGCAAGACCATGCGTTACGACTCCGAACACAAGCAGAAGACCCATCTCAAGGTGGTCAAGGCCGCCGCCAAGGCAATCCGCGCCGAAGGGCCGCATCGCATTGGCGTGGCCGCGGTGATGGCGGATGCCGGACTAACGCACGGCGGGTTTTATGCGCATTTCGCATCGAAGGACGATCTCGTCGCCGCTGCGATCGAGCACATGTTCGAGGAATCGCGCGAACGCCTGCTGCACGAAACGCAGGATCGCGAACCGCGCGAGGCGTTGACGGCGTACATCGATTTTTACCTGTCGGCCAAACATCGTGATCAGCGCCGCAGCGGCGAATGTTGCGAAGGCTTGATTCGCCGCGCGATCGGCAATGGAGGAGGTGAAGAAGGCGGACTCACGAATATGATCATGGAGGCGCCCCAGTCCTGGCAA
>JANXUW010000369.1 GCA_025351985.1 Pseudolysobacter sp. | reverse complement strand
CCGATCCGGGCGGCCCGGCATTACTGGCGAATTATGCGGCGCGGCGCGAATCGGATCGTGCCGGCGTGATCGCGTTCAGCGCCGGCCTCGTGCGCCTGTTCGGCAACGAGTTCCTGCCGTTGCGCGTGTTGCGCTCGCTCGGCATGCTGGCGCTGGATCGAGTCGCGCCGCTGAAGCAGATGCTGGCTCTGCGCGGCATGGGTTTTCGCGGGCAGGTACCGCTGTTGTCGCGTGGCATTGATCCGCGCAGCGCGGATTCGTCTGTGTCGCAAGACAGTTTGCCCGACGTCGGTTCGGGCGGAGCCGGGCGATGAGTCGCCGCGAATTGTTCGATGTCGTGGTGGTCGGTGCCGGCATGGTCGGCAGCGCGGCGGCGCTGGCGTTGACGCGTCAGGGTTTGCGTGTGGCGCTGGTGGAAGAACGTGCGCCCGCGCCGTGGGTTACACACGACGAAGTCGATTTGCGCGTCGTCGCGCTCGCACCATCATCGATAAAACTACTCGAAGATATGGACGTCTGGACGTCCATACTTTCCGCGCGCGCATCGGCGTATCGACGTATGCAAGTGTGGGATGCGAGCGCACCCGGCGAGTTATGTTTCGATGCTGCGGATCGCGGCGATGCGGCGCTCGGCTACATCGTCGAGAACCGTTTGATCCAGCATGCGCTATGGCAGGCGTTGTCCGCGAGTTCTGCGGTATTGCATTGTCCGGGCAGGATCGTCGCGCTCGAATCTGCCGAGCAGGCGCGTGTGCTCGTGCTGGCCGATGGCACGCGTCTGCGGACACGTCTCGTGGTTGCGGCGGATGGCATGGCTTCGCCGCTGCGCGAATGGGCGGGCATACCGAGTTCCGGGCATGCGTATGACCAGCGCGCCGTGGTCGCGCACGTCGCGACCGAGCGTTCGCACGAACATACGGCGTGGCAACGTTTTTTGCCGGGAGGTCCGCTGGCGTTTTTGCCGCTCGCCGACGGACGTTGTTCGATCGTCTGGTCGGCGCCGACGCAACACGCGGAAGAATTGCTTGCGCTCGACGAAGCTGCGTTTTGTGCGGAGCTCGGTGCGGCGTTTGATTTTCGTCTCGGTGCGGTCAGCGCGTGCAGTGCGCGCGCAAGTTTTCCGTTGCGCCTGCAACTCGCCGATCGTTACATCGCCGAAAGGCTGGTGTTGATTGGCGATGCTGCGCACGTCGTGCATCCACTGGCCGGGCAAGGCGTCAATCTGGGCCTGCGCGATGTCACCGCATTATGCGATGTGCTCAAGCGCGCGGTCGACAACGAGCGCGATCCAGGAAGTAACTCGACCTTGCGGGCGTACGAGCGTCAGCGTCGCAGCGAAAATGCGTTGGCGGGATGGGGTTTTGATGCCATCCAGCGTTTGTTCGGCAACAACAGCGCACTGCTGGCCGTTGCGCGCGGGCTCGGACTGACTGCAGTAAATGCGCACGGCCCGATCAAGCAGCGGCTGATGGATCACGCTGCGGGGCGCCGCTAACGATCAGCAAACGTATGCGGCAGGCAGTACGACGTTCGCTGGTTTGTGCAAATCACGACAACGCAATACCTGGACGTTGATGCCGCGTTCATCGCGATCGACCGCCACGCGCAGGTCGGCCGGACTGATCTGCTGCGCCTGATCGATGTCGCGAATCACAAATGCATGACTCGCTCCGGCCGCAGCAGCTTGCTGCAATCCACGCAAGCGCGGCGCGTCGTTCGGATGTGTCCACAGCAATACCGCCGCGGCGCAACCGGTGCGCAAGTATTGTTCGGCGCTCCAACTGTCGGCTTGCGCTTCGTTTTTTATCACATGCAAAAACTCGACACGGATGCCGTGCCGGCGCAAGTCTTGCGCCGAGGGCAGTGTTGGCGGTTCGATCAATACCACGCGTTTTGCTGCCTGGGTCAGCGCGGCCAGCGCGGGCAACAACAGACTCATCGCCTCGACACTGCCGCGTGCATTCAGAACTTCGCTCAGGCCGCCCGCCGGCCAGCCGCCACCGGGTAACAAAGCATCCAGTTGTGACCAACCAGTGGGCAGGCCGTCTCGTACGCGCGCGTGAGTTTGCATGAGCGCGGTATTGGGGCGGCGGATGGGTGTGTGAGTGAAAGTCGCGTTCATTTCATGTTCTCCGGATCACGCCGACATACAGGCCTTCGATGGCGAAGTCCTCACGCGCGGGATCAACTGTGATGGGCTGGTAATCGGGATTTTCCGGCAGCAGAAGAATTTTCGAGCCACGCCGGCGGAAACGCTTGACCGTGATTTCATCCTCGATGCGTGCGACCACGACCTGGCCCTCTTCGGCGACCGGGCTGCGATGCACGGCGATGAAATCGCCGTCGAGAATGCCGATGTCACGCATGCTCTGGCCTTCGACGCGCAGCAGGAAATGCGGGCGTGGATGAAAAAAAGCACGATCGATCGTGAAGTGACCTTCCAGATTTGCATCGGCGGTAATCGGCGAGCCCGCGGCGACGCGACCGACCAGCGGCAACTCCAGATAGTCCGAACGCACTTTTGCGCTAGATGTATTGGCTGCTTCGACCAGCCGCAGACCGCGCGCAACACCGGGGCTGATCTCGATCGCACCCTTGGTCTGCAATGCTTGCAGATGCTGGCGCACCGTGGCGCGCTCGCGCAGCCCGAACGCATCGGCGATTTCGGCGTTGGAGGGCGGGTAGCCGTTTTCCGCGATCGTGCTGCGGATGAAATCCAGAATTGCCTGTTGTTTGTCGGTAAGATTATCCATACCACCCATTTGAGTGGTATTTGGCCGCGCTGTCAAGTGTCGTCTGTTTGACGATTCGCAGGTATTGCTGCGACGTGTCCGTCAGCGCTGATGAAAGTCGCGCAGCGTGGTGTGCGGCGATCGTGACAGGCTGACAATCGCGTCTGCTCACGCGGTTTGCAGTGTGGCATCATATGCGGATTGTGCCTTCTGACTTCGATTTTTAGCCATGCTGATTTCTGAACTTTCCCAGTCCGATCGCATTGCGGCAGCGCTGCTGGTCGCGCGAGCGTCCGTGCCTGCCGACCTGGCGAAGCAGTTTTTGTGGCGCCGCGAGACTGACTTGTCGGAAGTCTGCGAATTGCCGGTGCGGCGTCACCGCCGCCATCGGTCGTGCAAGGACTTTTCGATCGCGGCGCCTTTGCCCCGCCGGCTGGATAGCTGAATCATGGCGAGCTCATTACCGCGCGGTCCGCGCCAGATCGCCAAGGCATTGGTGTGGTCGGCCAAGGGGCTGCAGGCCGGCTGGCGTTACGAATCGTCGTTCCGGCTCGAAGCGTATCTGTTTGTCGTGTTCGCACCGCTGGGCTTGTGGCTCGGGCATGGCGGCGTCGAAAAAGCCGTGCTGGTCGGCAGCTTGGTGCTGGTGCTTTCGGCCGAGCTATTGAACTCTGCGGTCGAAGCCGTGGTCGACAAAGTGAGTCCGGAATTTCATGAGCTTGCCGGGCGCGCCAAGGACATGGGTTCCGCGGCCGTGTTTTTGCTGATGCTCAACGTGATGCTGTGCTGGGGGGTGATTTTGTGGCAGCGACTGTAGTCCGTTCTTTGCGCTTCGGAGTGTTGCACTCTTGAGCTTTCTGTTCGACCCGCAGATGTGGATCGCCTTGTTGACGCTGAGCGCACTCGAAATCGTGCTCGGTGTGGACAACCTCGTTTTCATCTCGATCGCGGTCAGCAAATTGCCGGTCGAACGCCGCTCGCTGGCACGCCGTTTCGGTCTCGCGCTGGCCTGTGGCACACGCATTCTGCTGCTGTTGTCGCTGGCGTATCTGTCGCGCATGGACGATACGCATTTCAGCCTGTTCGAATTCTTCGGCCAGGAAATCTCGATCCGCGATTTGATCCTGATCGGCGGCGGCATCTTCCTGATCGTCAAGGGCGCGATGGAAATCCACGATGCCATTTTCGGCGGTGCCGAGGATCCGAAACACGTGCATGTGGCCGCCAGTTTCGGACTAGTGATCGCGCAGATCGCGGTGATCGATATCGTGTTCTCGCTGGATTCGGTCATCACGGCCGTGGGCATGGTCAGCAATATTCCGGTGATGGTGGCAGCGATCGTGTTGTCGGTGATGGTGATGATCTTCGCCGCGGACAAGATGGGCGAAATCATCGAACGCTATCCGACCGTGAAGATGTTGGCGCTCGCCTTTCTCTTGCTGGTCGGCGTGGTGCTTATCGCCGAAGGATTCGAGATCCACATCCCGCGTGGATACCTGTATTGCGCGATGGCGTTCTCGCTGAGTGTCGAGGCGCTGAATCAGTTCGCCCAACGCAAGCGCGCCAAGCGCGGCGCGAGCTGAAGCCAGGCCCAACGCAGCCGTTCGTGCGCATTGGATTCGCCACGCGAATGCGCCACAATCAGGCATCGAAGCGTTTCCATCGGAGAGAGCCATGACCCTGTCACGCGCATTGCTACTGCTATTGATTGTCTCGCTGCTTTCCGGCTGTGGTTACAACGCGATCCAGCAGAAAGACGAAGACGTCAAGGCGGCGTGGTCCGAAGTGCTCAATCAATATCAGCGCCGCGCCGATCTCGTGCCGAACCTCGTGAGTACGGTCAAGGGTTATGCACAGCAGGAACAGGATGTGCTGATCAAAGTTACCGAGGCGCGCGCGAGTGTCGGCAAGCTCAACATGACGCCTGAGGTGCTAAATGATCCCGCGCTGCTGAGCAAATTCCAGGCCGCGCAAAGTGAGCTTTCTGGTGCATTGTCGCGCTTGCTGGTGGTGACCGAAAATTATCCGCAACTGAAATCCGACGCCTTGTTCCAGAACCTGCAATCGCAGCTCGAAGGCACCGAAAATCGCATCACCGTCGCGCGCAATCGCTTCGTGCAATCGGTGCAGGGCTACAACACCTTCGTGCGCAGCTTTCCGCAAAATCTTACGGCAAAAATGTTTGGCTACCCGGTCAAGCCGAACTTCACGGTTGAGAATGAAAAGGCGATTTCCACCGCGCCGACGGTGAGTTTCGACAAGCCGGCCACGCCGACTCCGCCACCACCGGCTACGCCACAGCCTGCTCCAGCACAGCACTGAACCGGCAATGCGTTCAATCGCGATGGCCGGGCCGGGATTGCGCTGGCTGTGCGCGAGCCTTGCTTTGTTCGCGTTGTTTGATCTCGGCAACGTCCACGCCGATAGCGCGAACGGCCTCGTTGCGATCCCGGCGCTGAAAGCACGAGTCACTGATCTCAGCAACACGCTGTCTGCACCTCAAGTACAGCAACTCGAATCCGAACTCGCCGCGCTCGAACAGCGCAAAGGTAGCCAGTTGGTGGTGCTGATCGTGCCGACCACGCAGCCCGAGGCGATCGAGGACTACAGCATTCGTGTCGCCGAGGCGTGGAAGATCGGGCGCAAGTCCGCCGACGGAAAAAAGATCGATGACGGCGTGATCCTGCTGGTCGCGAAGGACGATCACAAGCTGCGCATCGAGGTGGGTTATGGCCTCGAAGGCGCGATCACCGACGTGCTTGCCGCGAGCATCATCCGCGACTACATCGCGCCGAAATTTCGCCAGAACGATTTCGCCGGCGGCATCGAAACCGGTACGCAGGCGTTGAGCAAGCTGATCGATGGCGAAACGTTGCCGCCGGCATGGCAGGCGCATCAGGGCGCGCAACAAAACAACGGCGACAATTCCGGCGCGTGGCTTCCGGCGGTATTCATGGCGTGGATCGTCACTGTGTTTCTGCGCGGCATCGGCGCGCGTCTGCCGACGTTATTGCGCGGCGGGTTGTGCGGCATCGCGGCGGCCGGCGTGGCATGGTGGGCAGTTGGATCGCTGCTGATCGCGCTGGCGATCGGTGCCGGCGGTTTTGTGTTCGGACTGCTCGCCTCGACCGGCGGCGCACTGGCTTCGCGCGGCGGTATCGGCGGGTTTGGTGGCGGGGGATTTGGCGGCGGCAGTTTCGGTGGTGGCGGCGGAGGCGGCTTCAGCGGTGGCGGCGGCAGTTTTGGTGGCGGCGGCGCGTCGGGGAGCTGGTGATCATGACCATGCCCAGAATACTGCGTCACCTTTTTGCGGGGCATGCGGCACGGCGTTTTTTTCCGACGGCGAGCATGCAACGCATCCAGCAAACGATCGCTGCGAGCGAAAACACGCACGGCGGGCAAGTTGTTTTTGCGGTGGAAAACGCTTTGCCGCCACGCGCGGTGTTTGCCCGCGTCGATGCCGCTTTGCGCGCGCGTGATGTGTTCGGCCTGCTGCGCGTTTGGGATACCACGCATAACAGCGGCGTGTTGATTTATCTGCTGCTGGCGGATCGTCGCGTCGAGATCGTTGCCGATCGCGCGATCCATGCCGTCGTCGGCAATACCGCATGGGAATTCATCTGCGGCGAGATGCAACAACGGTTCGTACTCGGCGAATTCGAGCAAGGCGTGATTGTCGGCATCGAAGCGATCAGTTCGCTGCTGGCGAAATATTTTCCGCTGGCCGCGGGCGAAAAAAATCCGAACGAATTATCGGATCACCCGATCATCCTTTGATTGAACGATTGGCTGCAGCGGATTGTGCCGCCATCGCGCGTGAATAATTTTTATCCGCTGACGTTGTGTGCGATCAGTTACACTGCCGCCGCGGAGTCGGCCGGACAGTCGCGCGATACGCAAGTATTTCGAGGAAAGTCCGGGCTCCATAGGGCAGGGTGCCAGGTAACGCCTGGGCAGTGCGAACTGACGGCCAGTGCAACAGAAAGCAAACCGCCGATGGCCGCGCAAGCGGATCAGGTAAGGGTGAAACGGTGCGGTAAGAGCGCACCGCGTGCGGGGTCAACGCCGCATGGCATGGTAAACCCCACCCGGAGCAAGACCAAATAGGGGAGCTATGACGCGGCCCGCGTCGCTCCCGGGTTGGTCGCTTGAGCCTGACGGCGACGTCAGGCCTAGACGAATGACTGTTCACGACAGGACCCGGCTTACAGGCCGGCTCCGCACTTTTTTCCGGCTTATTTTCGTGAAGAAGGCCGATCATGCGACGCGCATCGGTTGAGCGTTGAAACACGCTGAGCTATGCTCCACATCTGATATCGCATCTTAATAATGCACGTGGTTTGTGATTTCCCACTTACAGGTGGCTTGCGCGTAATCGCAAGTTGAGCGTGCGACA
>JANXUW010000363.1 GCA_025351985.1 Pseudolysobacter sp. | reverse complement strand
GTTGGCGATCTCGACCGCCGGTTTGTTGTACAGCACGGTTGCCTTGGCCTCGTACTGCCGCTGCATGAAGCTGCTGATTGTGTCGTAACGTGTGCGTGCATTAGCCATCGATATTCCCTCAAGCGGCCATCGCTGCATCCTACACGTGATTTCTGCGATTGCAGAATGGATCACGCCGACGTGGCGTCTGCACGGGTTTCGAGTGGCAGGCGCGGCGTCTCGTTATTTGATTCCGCAACTCCGTTTCCGCATGTTTATTGCACTGACGTGGCGCTGCCACGTCGCCGATTCCGTTGTTCTATTTGTCGATCCGACAAATAGCAGGTAATCCGACATGCGCGAGCACTGCCCCGCAGCAAATACGTTTCGTTTCACAGCTGCATTTCCGGCGCTGTGCGTCGCGAGCCGCAGATGCGCGTTATCGCTCCTGCTCTGCCTGCTTGGCTTCGTCGCAATGCCGGCACACGCGCAAAACGTCGACGACGGTTTTCATCCGAACGCCGATGCTTCAGTACGTGTGCTCGCGGCGCAGGCCGATGGCAAGATCCTCGTCGGCGGTATGTTCACGAACATCAGCGGGCAATCGCGCAGTCGCCTTGCTCGACTTTTGCCCGATGGCAGCACGGATCCGGCATTTGTCGCAACCGTAGTGACTGGGACGATCTTCGCTATCGCCGTGCAGAACGACGGCAAGATTCTGATCGGCGGACTTTTCAGCCAGGTCGGCGCATCGACGCGCAACAATCTCGCGCGATTGAACAATGATGGCAGTGTCGATGGGTTTTTCAACCCGAATGTCAATGCGTCGGTCTTGACGCTGGCTTTGCAAAAAAACGGCAAACCACTGCTCGGCGGCGCGTTCACGCAGGTCGGCACCTCCGTGCGCAAACATCTGGCACGATTGAACACCGATGGCAGCGTCGATACCGCTTACGACCTGTCGTGCGACAACACGGTCGAAGCGCTGGTCGTACAGGCCGACGGCCAGCTCGTGCTCGGCGGCGATTTCACCCACATCAACACTATCTTGCTGCAACACATCGCTCGCGTGGATGCGCTGGGCCAAGTCGACCTTTCGTTCAGTCCAAGCAGTGGTGATCCGATCGCGGCGATCGTTTTGCAGGCCGATGGAAATTTTGTCGTCGGCGGCAGCTTCGTGACGATCGGCGGACAGAATCGTTCGCACATCGCACGTGTATTGAGCAACGGCAATATCGATTCCACATTCAATCCCGGTGCGAACAACAACGTCTTCGCGCTGGCCATGCAAACCGACGGCAGGGTCTTGCTCGGCGGCGCATTCACCGCAGTTGCCGGTGCGACCCATAATCGTGTCGTACGCTTGAATATCGATGGTACCGTCAATGCCGCATTCAATCCGAGTGTCAACGACACCGTCTACGCACTCGCGCAGGAGCCCGACGACAACGTCATGCTGGGCGGCGATTTCAGTGTCGTCAACGGAGTCACGCGCAGCCACATCGCGCGACTCGGCATCGGCGGAACACTCGATTCCGGTTTCAATCCGACCCCCAACAGCGACGCACTTGCACTTGCGCTGCAAACCGATGGCAGGCTGCTGGTCGGTGGCGATTTCACCACGATTATTACGACCAGCCGCGCTCATCTCGTGCGCTTCACGCCCGATGGCAGTCTGGATACAGGCTTCAATCCGACGGTTGACGATTCACTCGAAGCAGTCGCACTGCAAGTCGATGGCAAGACCGTATTGGGCGGCTATTTCACCAATGCGGGTAGCACCGCGCACAGCAATTTTGCACGCGTGAACAGCGATGGCAGCGTGGATGCGACGTTCACCCCGCAGGGCGACAATGTCGTGTATGCACTGAAGGTGCAACCCAACGGCAGGGTAATGGCCGCGGGAGCATTCGGCACGGTTAATGCCACTGCTCGCGGTGGCATCGCACGACTCAATTTCAACGGCAATCTCGACACCGCATTCGCCTCGATCACGAGCGGCACCGCGGTGACACTGGCATTGCAAGCGGATGGCAAGACGATGGTCGGCGGTTTTTTCGGCGCCATCCGTAATTATCTTGCGCGCTTCAATGCCGATGGCAGTGTCGATACGGCGTTCAACGCGAGCGCAAATCAGGGTATAGAGGCGATGATGCTGCAGCCCGATGGGAAGCTGCTGGTGGGTGGCGATTTCACGAATATCGGCGGTGTAGCGCACAGTTACATCGCACGCCTCAACAGCGACGGAAGTTACGATTCCAGCTTCAATGCCAATCTCAATGCCAACGTGTTTTCTATCGCGTTGCAGGCCGATGGCCGGATCATCATCGCCGGAAACTTCACCGCCGTTGGCGCGGGCGCACGCGCGCATCTCGCGCGCCTCAACGCCGACGGCAGCCTTGATGCCACGTTCACTGCGGACACCGGCAACACGAATGGCATCGCGACGGTTTTTTCACTGATGCAACAGGCCGATGGCAAGCTGCTGGCCGCCGGCGGTTTTGCGACAATCGCGGGCAGCACGAGAAACTTCATCGCTCGCTTGAGCTTGCCCGCCGCTGCAGTGCAATCGTTGTCGCTGCAGAACGGCAATGTCATCTGGCAGCGCTCAGGCAGCTCGCCGGAACTCGCATTGCCGCCGACAATTTTCTACTCCGTAGACAACAGCAACTTCAGCTTGCTCGGCACGATGAGTCGCATCACCGGTGGTTGGCAACTCAGCGGAATCCACATGCCCGCGGTCGGCCAGACCTTCTATCTACGCGCCTACGGAACGCTGAGCTCGGGGTTCCATAACGGCTCGCAGGGAGCGCTGCAAACGACCCGCCAGTTTCATGTGGACGATCGGATTTTTGCAGACGGTTTCGAGTGACTTCGAACTATCGACGTTGGCGCAATTATCTGCTCACCAGATCCGTTTAAACCGATGCAGGCTTGATCAAACGACAGCGCCGCACGCGGTCCTGCGCATTGGCGTCGTCGCAGGCAATAAAGCCATGCTGCGCACCTTTCGCAGCAAATCGCACGCTGTGTTCGAAGTAGCCGATCTTGCCGGCAATCACATGCAAAGTCAGATCGGTTTGTGTCGCATTTTGCGCATTGATACTGCTCAGCACATGCTGGCCCGGCGCCAGGTTTAGCCGTAAAAACGTCTTTCCGCGGGTCTGCCCGACAGCTTCGCCATTCAGCCGGATATCGAAGCCGATCAGCGTCGCGTAAAACGCATCGCGAAAAATATACACGACCGCATTCTGCGAATCGGGCAGAAACAGTTTTGCGTGTTGTTCTTCTGCCGTCGTCGCGCCACCAGCAGTGTTATTGCCACGCATTTGATGGCTCACGAACAGGCTCAGGCCGCCGATGAAAGCACTGATCAAGGCAATCTGTGCGAGCGGCATGCCGGGATTGCCATTGCCGTGCTTGACGATAAATGCATTGAGCAAACCGAGCAAAATACCGGCGATACAAGCAATGATCGCGGCTCTGAAAATCGAACTCATCGGTAGATTGGGCATTGCGATTTCCTCGATATTCCCCAGGGATGAATTATGTCGATCACTCGGACTACTTGCTGGCTGGCGGATCGGATTCCGGCCTGGAGGAACCGGAACCCGATCCGGGTCGATATCATTCGACCTGCCTGCTTTTGAGTGCGAGTGTTGGGCGATGCGCGGCACTGTCCGCCGGGCTGGGGGTGGCTTGGACAGGCCGCGTCACTTTTTACCTTTCAGTTTTACCCTCGGGATGACTTCTTATTTCAACGAATACGAATACCTCGCGCGGCCACGGTTACCAGCAAGCCGCACAACAGCATCAATCCCCACTGATTCAGACTCGGCACCGGCGTCGCCGCCACCGCGGTCGGATTGATCGCGCCCGGCCCACCCGCATCGACGATGCTGCCGTTGACCGCCAGATCATCGTCGCCCAACCCGCCATCCGTAATGTTGAATGTTGCGGTGTGGCCGGACATCGTCAACGTATTGGCAGCACCAAGCGTGTACCAATGCGCCGCGGCCTGACCCGGCGTCGGGCCGTATTTCCAGTATTGCGCCGCGGGCTGGAACGCGGTCGGGAATGTCACTGTCATCGTGATCGCGCCGCTGCAATTCGTGGTGCTGAACTGGAACAATCCATCCGGGAAATTCACGCCCGCCGGTAACGCCGCCGCTGGCGCAACGAACGCCGCACTGCCGAATGAACACGTCGCGCCGCCGCCGGAAAGTACCGCCGTCGCCATGCCGCTGTTGGTCGACGTCATGCCACTGAAACTCGTGACGACCGGACATGCCAGCGTGGTGAACGACAGGTCATTGCCGAATACCGGGCCACCGTTGCCGTTGTTCGCATCGATGCGGAAGTGGTACGTCGTGTTGCAGGTAAGGCCACTCAGCGGCGCGGTCAGCGGCAGGTTGATCGCATTCGCGTTCACCGATCCTGCGGCTTGCGTGGTGCCATACGCGTTGGTCAGGCCGTATTCGAAACTCACCGTGGTCACTGCGCCATTCGCCGTGACATTGCCGTTCAAGGTCGCCGCCGTCATGGCCAGGCCGCTGGCCGCGGCGGTGGTCACAGTCGGTGCGGCGGCACACGCCAATGTGCTGAACGTCAGATCGTTGCCAAGCGTCGTGCCGGCGCTGTTGTTTGCGGTGATGCGGAAGTGATACGTACTGTTGCAGGTCAAGCCGGCGAGCGATGCCGCGATCGGTGAGTTGCTGGAATTCGCGACCAATGTCGCGACCGACAACGTGCTGCCGTAAGCGCTGGTCGGGCCGTAATCGAACGACACCGTGGTCACCGCACCGTTGGCGCTGACGCTACCGTTCAAGGTGACGCTGACCATCGCCTGCGCCGTGGCCGCCGCGGTGGTCACGGTAGGTGCCGCGACTCCACAAGGCAAGGTGCTGAACGACATATCACTGCCGAGAATCGTTCCACCGACGCCGTTGTTTGCGGTGATGCGAAAGTGATAGGTGCTAGCGCAAGACAATCCGCTCAACGGCGCGGATACGACCGCATTGCTGGCGGTCGCGAGCAACGATCCGCCGGACAAGGTCGAGCCGTATGACGTGGTCGGACCGTACTCGAAACTCACCGTGGTCGCCGCGCCATTCGCACTGACCGTGCCGTTCAAGGTGGCACCCGTGAGCGCCAATGCCGTGGCTGCGGTCGTAGTGGCGCTCGGTGCTGCCGCAGCACAGGCCAACGTGGTGAACGACAGGTCGTTGCCTAATGTCGTGCCAGCGCTGTTGTTGGCGGTAATGCGGTAGTGATACGTCGTGTTGCAAGTGAGTCCGCTCACGGGCGTATTCCACGGCGCGTTGATCGTGCTGACACCCTGTGTTCCGAGCGGTAGCGTTGTGCCGTACGCGGTCGTCGTGCCGTAGTCGAGCGATACCGTGGTACTCGCACCGTTCGAGGTAACCGTGCCGTTCAACGTGGCACCGCCAAGCGCAATGGCAGTCGCAGCGGTTGTGGTCACAGTCGGCGCGGCGACACCGCAGGCGAGCGTGGTGAACGAGATATCGCTGCCGACAATCGTGCCGCCAGTACCGTTGTTCGCGGTGATGCGGAAGTGGTAGGTCGTGTTGCAAGTCAAGCTACCCAACGAGGTCGAGACGACTGCATTGCTGGCGTTCGCGAGCAGCGATCCAGCGGCCAAGGTCGAGCCATACGAAGTGGTCGGACCGTACTCGAAGCTGACCGTGGTCGCCGCGCCGTTCGCACTGACGGTGCCGTTCAAGCTCGCGCCGGTGAGTGCCAGCGCCGTGGCCGCCGTTGTGGTCGCAGTTGGCGCAGCTATGCCGCAAGGCAAGGTGCTGAACGACAAATCGTTGCCGAGGATCGTGCCGCCGATGCCGTTGTTCGCGGTGATGCGGAAATGGTATGTCGTGTTGCAAGTGAGTCCGGCGAGTGGTGTCGATACCGCAGCATTGCTGGCATTCGCGAGCAAACTTCCAGCCGCCAACGTGCTGCCGTAAGAAGTCGTCGGGCCATATTCGAAATTCACCGCGGTCGCCGCGCCATTCGCGTTGACGATTCCGTTCAAGCTCGCGCCAGTCATCGCGAGCGCGCCGGCCGCGGCGGTGGTCACCGTCGCCGCCGCCGCAGGAACACTGACGACGTTCGAAAACTCGGACGTGTTGTTGACGTTGCACGCCGGCAAAAGTATGCCGAGGTCACCGGCGAAACACGTGAGGTTGTTTTTCCAGTCGCCGAGCATGCCGGGCTGATCGGTCAGCGGCGTGATATCGGTCGCGGTCATCAGCACATACGCACCGGCAGCGCTGGCGGCGATGGTTGCGCTGCAGCGTCCGGCACTGCATCCGGCGCCGCTCGGCAAACCACTCGCCACGGTCGTGATTTGCTGTTCGCCGAGAAAGGTCATGCTGGTCGCGGCATTGTCGCTGGCCGCGTCGATCTGGAAAAATTCGAGGCGGAATATCGCCGGCCCGTGGCTCTTGAAGGTCCAGCTCAACGTCGTGTTGCCACCGCTCGATGCCGGTGCCAAAAATCCGCTGCACTCCGCCGGTTCGCCGACCGCGCCGATGCAGATCACCGGCGCGACCTGATCGAGGTTGGCGTAGTTCACCAACTCGTCGTGCAATGCATCGGTTGCGTTTTCATTGTGATCCAGATCGAGACCGACACCGGCCAGCAATTTTGCGTTCGCATAAATCCGGTTGCGTTGCGCGAGGTTGCTCCAGCCGAAACTGTTGCTGCCCATGCGGATCTTCAAACCGTTGCGGCCATTGCCGGCAATGGTGTTGAAATCGGTAGCGGCAGCGCCGCCGACATTGGTCGAATTCGCCGAATCGACATGCACGCCGTCGACACCGTTGCCGAGCGTCACATTGCCCGCAAACGCGGAATGCACACCGATCAGATTGCCCTGGATATTGGTCGCGGTGGTGCCGCTGCCGCTGACCACGATGCCATGACGCGCATTGCCGGCGATGATGTTGCCGGCGCTCGTGCCGCCGCCGATGGTGTTGCCGCTGGACGTGACGATGATGCCGTCGCCGACATTGCCGTAGGCTTTGGATGCGAGCGGCGTGCCGGGCGGAAACTCGGCCAAACCGATGGTGTTGCTGACGACCTTGACCGACTTGCTCGTCCCGGTGATGCGCACGCCGGCATCGTCGTCACCGAGCGTATCGGGCAACGTACTGTTGCTGATGCCCTGGTTGTCGCTGATCAGATTGCTCGGCCCGATCAACAACGAAAGCCCGGTCGGGTTGTGATTGCTCAGACTCGAATCCGGCAGTGTGTTGCTGCGAATGCCGCTGAGTCCGTTGCCGATATGCGCGCTCGCATCCGTCGCCGCGAGTCCGATGCGATTACCCATGATGTAGTTCGGCATGAACACGGTGCCGGCTTCGATAAAAATGCCGTTGCCGCTATTGCCGCTGATGACGTTGTCCGGGCCGATCAGATTGCCGAAGGTCGAACCGACCAGATGCACGCCATCGCCGCCGTTCGCAATCGCGATATTACCGGTCAGATCGGTACCGATCTTGTTGCCGGAAACCAGCACCGCCGCCATGTTCTGGCTGTAGATTTCGATGCCATTCTTGGTATTGCCGGAGATCACGTTGCCGCTGATCACCACCGGCGTCAGCGACGCCAGCGCGGTCGC
Organism: Pseudolysobacter sp.; assembly: GCA_025351985.1. Taxonomy (GTDB): domain Bacteria; phylum Pseudomonadota; class Gammaproteobacteria; order Xanthomonadales; family Rhodanobacteraceae; genus Pseudolysobacter. Next base: position 2,138 of record JANXUW010000363.1, on the reverse strand, counting down.
CAGATTGTTCGAGAACGCATTGATCTGCGACGCATCGATCGGCTGCACCGGAAAGTTCGGATTGTTATACAGATTCAACAGAAAATTCGAGCTGGTATCGGGATACACATGCGAAGACGACAGCGCGATGCCGTGCAAAACGTTCGGCAAGGCGATCAGGCCGGTCGCATCGACGCCGATGAAATTGCCGGCGAAAATGTAGCTGTGTCCGTTCGCGTTGATGCCGCTGCCGCCGCAATTGTTGATCACCATATTGGTGATGCTGGAGTTGGTCGCGCCATCGCTGTGGCCGAGCGCGACCGTGCCGGAATCGGTTAGGTCGAGGCAGCCGTGGCCGTTGCCGTTGATCGTCGTGATGTGATTGCCGATCATGGTGTACGGCGCCATCATCGTCGGCAGATTGCCGTTGATCACGGTGATCATCAACACGCTCGGCGAAAACGTGATCGTGTGCGAACCCGCGCGCGTATTGCCGAGCATGATCGCGGCACGCAGGCTGCAGTGGGCGGTGTTGCCCTGCTCCGCGCACGTCGTGGTATTCGCCGGACTCTGCACGCCATCGCTGCTCACATCGACGAGAAACGTATCGGCGAAAACCGGCCTGGCCAGCAGGCAGACCAGCGACAACAGCAGCGCACGAACAAACTGCCGCATGGCAATCCGCAGCGGCGGCACGGTGGATACGGATTCGTTTGAAATCGACTTCATGATGAGTTTTTCCGGATGTTGAATGGCGATATGAAAGCGTGCTCGCAGACATGCCGCTGACTGGCATGAGCAGGTGCCCATTACTCATTACGACATTCGGAAAAAAAGGGGACATGGCAAATTCAAGGCGCGGAATCGGCACCCGGCCCGGATTACTGTTCGCATCGACGAACCGCAGGGATCAGCAGAGCGAAGTCAGGATCGGAGATTTCTGCGCCGGAATCGACGCATGAAAAAGAGGCGCCTCACGACAACGTTGGCAGCGATGGATCAATCCAGCACATCGTGCAAAAACGCACGCGCGAATCGCCAGTCGCGATCGATCGTACGACGTGTCAGCGCGAGCATTTCGGCGACCTGATCGAGCGTGAGTCCGGCGAAATAACGCAACTCGACCACACGTGCGGCGCGCGCATCGGTTTGCTCCAGCCGATGCAAGGCGGCGTCCAGCGCCAGCGCTTGATCCGCGCTGTCGATCACTACACGCTGGTCGACGCCGGTCAAGGTCACGCGCAACCAGTCGCCGCCGGCGCACTGGCGCAGACGATCGCGCGCGCGATCGCTTAGAAGATGTCGCATCGCGCGCGCCGCATACGCGAAAAACTGCGCGGGATGTTCGAAGCTGAGCTCGCGACGGGAGTTGATGCGCAGGTACAATTCGTGCACGAGCGCGGTGGTGTTGAGCGTATTTTCGGCACGGCCTTTGGCAATCTGCCGTCCGGCCATGGCTTTCAGACGCAGGTAAACCTCATCGAACAGCGTGTCGACCGAGGCTGGCGCGGGCGTGTCGTCGGTCGGGATTTGCGAGCTGGGCAAAGTAGGATTCATCGTCTGCTCTCCGTGCCCGACTATACGGTCTTCTGGCTCTGCCGACAAAATCCTGGCGCGATGTTTTGATGCGTCCTTTGTGCGGATGGTGTTTTTGCATTACCGGCAAAGATCAAGATTCGCGGCACGATCAACGGCATGGTAAAGCCTGGTTGCGCGCCATCGACTCCCGCCACGTTGCTGATTTTTGCTATCTTCGCGCGGTGTCGTTTTGACCCACCGTATTCGTCCGACCGCAGCCCCCGGGGAAATCATGCTCAAGCATCTGTTTTTCGTCATCCTGACTTTGATCCTTGCAGGCTTGTGCGGCAGCGCGACGGCGCAAGTGCTGCTCAATGCCGACATCGACAAATCCGCTGGCGAGGAAGAACAGATCGAGCAGCGCGAGCAGTGGTTCATCCAAAGCCGCGGACTCGATCAAGTGCACGATGCGGCAGCATTGCGTGGCGCGGCGATGCGAGGCCTGCGTGCCGAAATGGCGCGGCGTGGAGCACCGGCGTTGCTCAGCACTGCGCCACGCTGGCAGAGCATCGGCCCGAATGCGATGACCATGGTCGGCTGGAGCATGGGCCTGGTCGCCGGTCGTGTCACCGCGCTCGGGG
>JANXUW010000320.1 GCA_025351985.1 Pseudolysobacter sp. | reverse complement strand
AAAACGCATCGGTGGCGGCGAGCGAATTGGTCGACACCGTCACCGCCACGTGGTGATCGCGATACAGGCTGCGGAATATTTTTTGCGCGGTCTTGCTCAACACCAGATACGGCGTTTCCATCACCACTTCATGCTGCGCGTCGATGAGCAGGCGGCTGATGCGCGCGGTCAGTTCGCGGCGCGCCTGGATGTCGTTTTCCAGCGGCTTGTTGGGCGAGTCGGAGTAATAATCCACACGTCCGACGTGCTGGCTGACCGCGACGAAATGCTGCTGGATGTAGGCCAGGTCGCTGGCATGCTGGCGCAGCGCCGCGACTCTCGCGGGATGCGTGTATTCGGGCGGCGAATACGCGGCGGCATTGCCGTCATCGCTGAGGATGCGGCGACCGACATCCTTGAGCCGCACCAGCGGCACGGCGCGCGGGTGCTGCCAGAACTGTTCGAACGAAACCTGCATCTCGCGCGTGGCCGGCCCGACCACGAGCATGTCGCGATCGCGGTAGTCGAAATCGTCGTCCCAGTCGTAATAGCGGTTCTCGTAATTGCGTCCGCCGGCGATGCCGATACGGCCATCGATCAGCAACAACTTGTTGTGCATGCGCTGGTTGAACTTGAAAAAACAACACAGGATGCCGGCGGCAAATTCCAATGGTTGGGTACGCGCCTGGCCGAAGGTCGGGTTGTATACCTTGAGCTCGAAATTCACATGCGCGCGTGCGAGTCGGGCCAGAAATTCAGTGTCGTCGAGCGAAAACAGTTGGTCGGTAATCACGCGTACTTTCACGCCGCGCGCAGCGGCTTGCACGAGCTCATCGAGCACCAAATGACCAGCGTCGTCCTGCGCGAAAATGAAGGTTTGCAGATCGATGCTGTATTGCGCGGCGCGAATCAGGTGCACGCGAATCAGCAATGCGTCTTCGCCCTGATCGAGCAGATTGACGTAATGCTGCGGCGCGCTCGGCGTGGACGTTGCCAGCGCGTTTTCGGCCAGCGCGAGATACGGTGAAGGCAGCGCGCATGCAGCAGGATCGAGGCAGCGCACGCGTTGTTCCTGGCCGGCTTTGACTACTGCTGCGGCGCGTGCGGCTTCGCGCGGACTGAGTGAAACGCAAGCGGCCACACCCAAGCAAAATGCGCCGACGAAGAATGATTTCGCGAGATGACGGAAACCGACTCGCGGCACGGTCATGCGACCCGCACTGCGTCGCGCACCGCCATCATCGCGCGGGGGCATCTGTGGCGGGTTCGGCATCGTTGACGAAGATGGTGAAATCGAGATCCACCTTGTCGGACAAGGTCACGCGCCGCGAGGTCATGCCAAATACCGAGCGCAACACGGTGCCTTCGGCGCGCACCGGACAATCGTGGGCGAGCCGGCCCTGGCATTCGTTCGGCTTGAGTTGAAAGACCACCGGCTGAGTCACGCCGCGCAGCTCCAGCGTGCCGCGCAACTCGCCGCCGGTACGCAGGCGCGGCAGCGGGGTCGGGTCTGATACAAAGTGGATTTGTGGATAATGTTGCACGTCGAAAAATTCGCCGGATTTAACCCACGCCGCGTATTCCGCATTGCGCATGCTGACCGCGTTCGCATCGATGTGCGCGTCGACTTTTGCGGTATTGCGGAACGCATCAATATGCACGTTGCCGCTGACCGCACCGAACTGACCGCCGACGTTGAACATCCACATCGCCCTGATCTGGAAGCCGGCGCGGCTGCGGCCGGTATCCAGAATCCACAACTGATCGTTGGCTTCTGCGGTGGCCGCAAACACGGGGTACGATCCAAGCGACTGCAGCGAGATCAGCCCCCAAATCGCCATGAAAAATCGGCGTCCTGCGAATACGCTGAGCGAACGCATCGGCAGCAGCAGCGTGCGGTGTCGCGAACGTCAGCCGCGCACGTTTCGATGCCGGCTCACGGCGACCAGAAATGCTTGAGTGTGGCGACGCCGGGCTCGATCGCACTTTCCGTCGGCAATTCCAGCCACGCGACACCGGCGGTTGCCATGCCGCGATGGTCGCCGGACTGGCCGGTGCTGAGCAGCGCCACGAGCGATTCCAGTCCCGGATTGTGGCCCACGAGCAGCAGCCATTCCACATCGGCGTTGTCGGTCAGCACATCCATCAAAGCGCCGGGGGTGGCCTCATAGATTCGTGCGTCTTCGCGTTGCTCGACGGCCCCGAGCGCGTGCAGCGCGTCTTCGGCGGTCTGCTTGGTACGCAACGCCGGCGAATACAGCACGCGCTGGATCGGTGCCGCGTGCGCCTTCAGCCACGCGCCTGCCGCCTCGGCCTCGGCTTCGCCATGCGGCGTCAGCGAACGCGCCTGATCGCTAAGTCCGTTGCCCGTGCCGACGGCCTCGGCGTGACGCAGCAGGATGATGTGGCGTTTACTCATGAGTTCTCTCCATTGGGCGCGGCTGGGTCGTCTCCGCATGTGCGGTGAGCGGTTCGCCCTATGTTGCCTGAATTGCGCGCGAGTGTGG
>JANXUW010000315.1 GCA_025351985.1 Pseudolysobacter sp. | reverse complement strand
CGCAGCAAACCGCGCTGCAGTGAATGTCCGTTGGCCGCAGATTGCGTCTCCTTGCGCGACGATCTCACTGCACAACTGCCGCAGCGAAGGGCAACTCGTATCAACCCGCAGCGCGCGACGACGATGCTGATCGTTCGCGATGCGCAAGATCGCATCCTGCTGCAGCGTCGACCGTCGAGCGGCGTGTGGGCGGCGTTGTGGAGCCTGCCGCAAGTCGATGATGCCGATGCCGCGCAGGCATGGCTGCGTGCGGAACTCGGCGCTGAGCGCGGCAAGTCATCCGAATGGCAAACGTTGCCGCAATTCACTCACACCTTCAGCCATTTCCAGCTCGCCATTTCGCCGCTGCTGCTGCAAATAAAAGCGCCACCGCCGCGTATTGCCGATGGCGATGACGTACGCTGGTGCAGTCATCGCGACATCGCCGCACTGGGTTTGCCCGCGCCAGTGCGTAAACTGCTGTTATCGATCTGGGAGTAAAAAATGTCGCGCACGGTTTTCTGCGTCAAACTGCAACACGAAGGCGAAGGGCTGAACTTCGCGCCGTGGCCCGGCGCGCTCGGCAAACGCGTCTACAACGAAGTTTCGAAAGAGGCGTGGAGCCAGTGGCTCGCCCATCAGACCATGCTGATCAACGAAAATCGGCTGTCGCCGCTGGAACCGAAAACGCGTGTTTTCCTCGAAGCCGAAATGCAGAAATTCCTGTTCGACGGCACCGCGGAAAAGCCTGCGGGGTATGTGCCGCCGTCGGATTGAACCGAGGCGCAAATCGCGCGCGGTGCGGATCGTTTCAGCCCGCACTTGACTCGATCCGCCCAAGCCGCTTTAATACGCGGCTTCGCGACGCCGCCATCAGCGCAGCTCGCCACCAGAACACAAGGCCAAGTAGCTCAGTTGGTAGAGCAGGGGATTGAAAATCCCCGTGTCGGCGGTTCGATTCCGTCCTTGGCCACCATGTACAACAACGGCTTGCAGCGATGCAGGCCGTTTTTGTTTGTGGCGCTGGTGCATGGAGAATTTGGTGCGATCCGCATCATGCAGACCCACTACCTGTGTTCGTTGGATAGCTAGCAGAATCAGCGATTGTTTTCGCTTTAAGGCTGGCAAATCTCGCGGCGTGGAATGTCTACACGCGACTTCGCCCTATGATTGGCGACAACGTTTTGTGCATGCTCACCCGATTGCGGCACGATCACACCCTCACTTTCGATCGTGTAATTAATTACGCCCCCACATGGCACTGGTAGCACGGAATCTTGCGCGCCCAAGCCCGCGCTCAACTCGTTGTTGATGTGCAAGAAAATCGCTTGACGCGATCAGCGACTTCGCAGGACTATCCCGTGCAACGCTCCACATCCGGGGTCTAATTGTAGTTAGGCGCATGAAGTCAGCGTTCTCAGTAATTTTGATGGTTGTAACCGCAGCTTGTGCACACCCACAGCCGAAATTGCACACGGGTGTGACGGTAGAACCAGTACCGGAACCATGTTTTGACTCTTTGGCAACCGAAGGAACACTCGTTTCCATCGCCAACGGCACCAATGGGCGAGTCTCATTCTCCGTTTTTGGTGCCTCCGGGCCACCATTTGGCCTGCATCCTTGGGTCTTTGAAATAGTCGAGGCAGAAACGACCACCCATGATTACTCACAATGGCACATAGTCCTTGAAGATTATTTTCCTCCAGATCATGAGGTAAGCCTCGGGGCCGGAGACAAAGCCCAGTTCCTTGCCCACACCGGTAGGTGGCCAGCTGCGAACTATCCTGGGAAGATCAGGCTGCAGGTGAAAGACACGAACGGGCACACGTACGAATCGAGCGCAGTGCCAGTGTGTCCTGCGCCTAACAATTCCTTAGGAGACTTCCCGTCAACTGCTGGCGCATAGGTGTTTTGCCCTGAGCTTTCGGGCCACTGCTGGTCATGATGTTGTCCTTTGTACTGCGGAGCGTGTCAGCATTTCACGGGTACAACGATTGTCAGACTGTATTTCCTTGGACGGTCTTGTTGAGCCGATGTTGCTGACTCGGACCTGTGTATAAACCGCCCCCGAAGACCTCATTCGTTCATCGGACTGTCCGGTGCCTGGGGATCAACCGAAGCGCCGTTTTGGACGTCCATCCAGTTAGTCAGGTCCTCTCCGGGGAGGTCTGACCTGTTGTCTACCTTACCGCGCTGACGTTGAAGTGAGACGTTGCTTCAGGCCGCTTTCGCTGCCTGGATTTGCCGATGCATCGGGTGGTTCAAGCGCGCGTGCGGGTCGTAGTCCACGTCGTG
>JANXUW010000240.1 GCA_025351985.1 Pseudolysobacter sp. | reverse complement strand
GCATGAGCTCCTGGAATCCGCCGAGATTGACCACTTCGAGCTTGAGCCGCGACATGATGCGGATCGTGTGCTCGTCGAGTGTGGTGTGTTCGCGCAACGGCAGCGCGACGTTCTCACCGACCGTCATCGAGGTCAGCAACGCACCGCCCTGGAACGACACGCCGATCTTGCGCCGCACGTCGAGCAACTCGCGCGGCGATGCTTTGGCGATATCCACACCGAGCAGACGGATATTGCCGGCGCGCGGTTTGTGCAGCCCGAGCAGATGCCGCAGCAAGGTACTTTTGCCCGACCCCGAGCCGCCCATGATCACGCGGATCTCGCCCGCGTTCACGCTGAAATCGACGTCGTGCAGAATCCGTCGCCGGCCGTACCAGGCTTCGAGTTTTTCTACTTCGATGAGGGGAGTTGGATTGCTCATGTCTCGTGATTTGGAGCGTCTGACTGATCTGGATTCGAGTTGATCAGCACAGCATGAAATCGCTCGATACATTCCCCGCAAATTGCTGCGTTTTTTCCTTCAATCATTGAACTCGCGCCTAGCTCAATGTGATAGCGACCGCAAAAGGAACATCGTTGATCCACGTATAAATCCACGATTGATTTCGCAACATCGAGCTCGCCATAAGGCGACTTGATCCATTTCGTTGCCAACCCATCGTAACGACGATTCGCCTCGGCCATCACGTTGTCAATATCGCCCGATCCAGAAGTACCCAGAGAATTCCAGCCTGCATCGCAATGAAGCAAAAAAACGTCTTCGTCGATCAAATTTTTACCGACTGCGAGACGCGGAACAGCACCTAATTCAACACCATCGACATACAAAACGTTACGAGGGGTGAAACGCACAGTCGAATCGACGATGGCGTAAAACAACACGCGAGAAGAACTTATTAGAGGTGGCGGAGTATTTTCGTCCATGAAATCATCGATTCAAGAAAAACGAAAAAATCATGTCGGCGACGATGATATAGCTGATCGAAAGCACCACTGCGCGCGTCGTCGCGCGTCCCACGCCTTCGGCACCGCCGCTGACCGAAAATCCCGTGCTCACGCCGATCAGCGTGATCAGCACGGCGAACACCGCGCTCTTCGCCAACCCTTGCCACAGGTCGCCGGGATCGGTCAGCGCGATGGTCTGCAACAGATACGCGGTCGGTGTGATGTTGAGCGCCGGCGAGCTGTACATGGCCGCGCCGCAGATCGCCACGACATCGGCAAACAAGGTCAGCGCGGGTAGCATGATCAGCAACGCGATCAACGCGGGCGCAACGAGATAACGCACCGGCTCGATGCCGATCACGGCGAGTGCGTCGACCTCCTGCGACACCATCATCGAACCGATGCGCGCCGCCAGCGACGAGCCGGAGCGTCCGGCCACGAGGATACTCGTGATCAACGCGCCGAATTCGCGCGTCACCGATTTCGCCACCGCCACGACCACCTGCGATTGCGCACCGAACGCCGACAACGCGGCGATGAACTGGATGCCGAGCATGATACCGATCACGAGTGCGAGCAGGGTGACGATTGGCAAGGCATCGACGCCGACCTGACGCATCTGTTCGGCGATCGCGCGCCAGCGCACGGGCTGGCCCTGACGCCAGCCGACGGCGGTGAAATAAATGCTTTCGAGCAACAACATGCCGGCATAACCAATGCCCGCGAGCGCACCGACCGTGCTGCGTCCGAGACGCTCCAGCGGGCCGGCGATAGTTTCGACCGGTTCAGCCACGGCGGGCGGTTTCCAGATCGGGGAACAGCAGGAATACGCGATCGAGCCGCGCTAGTTCGAGCATAGCGCGCACCGCCGCGCTGACCGCGATCAAGACGAATTGCTGGCTCTTGCCGCGCGCATTCTGAAAACCTTCGACCAGCGCCGCGATGCCGGATGAATCGATGTAACTCACTTCGGATAATTCCACCGCCACAGCATTGCTTTGTTCGAGCGCGGCGAGCACTTCCTGGCGCACTTTTTGCGACCACGACAGATCGACTTCACCGCTCAAACGCACCAGCACGTATTCGCCCTGGGTTTCGCGGCTGACTGCATTGTTCATTCTTTGTCTCCGGGGTTGAGCGTCAGTTTCTTGCGCATGGTCAGGCGATTGCCGCAGCGCTGCGGCCCGACACCTGCCTGATCACGATCATGTATGCCAACAATGAGATTGGCACGGTGCAACCTATTGCCGCGATTGGGGCGCTGGCGCGGCAACACCGCATCCCGTTCCACAGCGATGCGGTGCAAGCGGGCGGCTATCTGCCGCTCAATGTGGATATGCTGGGCGTGGACCTGCTGACGCTGACCGCGCACAAATTTTATGGGC
>JANXUW010000232.1 GCA_025351985.1 Pseudolysobacter sp. | reverse complement strand
CTCGTCAGTGAATTGTTCGCGCGGCGTCAGGTGCGTGCGGTGCATTTGAATCCGCGCGGTGATCTGGTGGCGATGGTCGAGTACCGCGATGGCAAGCATCGAATTAGTGTGCTCGATGTTCAGTCGCATTTTGCCGTTGATGTTTATCGTGGCGATATCGAAGTAAGCAGCATTGCTTTCGCCGGCGATCGCACCTTGCTGTTCGGGCTGAATCTTGCTGCAGGCAACAACAATTATGTGGTGCATCTGGAGCCGAAATCGGGAGCAGCGCCAAGCTTTACGCAATTCGTCATTCCAGGGCGAGGTACTTTTATAGATCCCATGCCGAATGATGGCGCACACGCAATTTATGCCTACACCAACGCCGATTGGGATACACATATTTTCCGCATCGGTTTGGCCGGAAAGCGTTTCGACATGGCGCAGTTTCGCAGTGAGTTGCGCCTCGATAAAGGCTTGAACAAAACTTATTATGGGTTGGCGGATGCGGCCGGAAATCTGCGTCTGGCAATGGTCATGATCGACGGTGATTACGCGGCGATGTTCCGAGCCGATGCAAAAACGCCATGGCGCGAAGTGTATCGGCATACCGCCGATGAAAAATTCGAACCCATCTTGTTGAGTGACGACGGCACCAGTCTGGTTGCGCTCGTCAACAAGGGGCGTGCACAGACAGATCTGGTACGTATTGCCTTGCCGAGCGGAGAGATTTCCGAAACGATGTTTACCATCCCGGGCACAGATCTGGATGGCGTGATCACGCGTTCGACCGACCGACATGTGCTCGCAGTGAATGCTTATCGTGACGGCACGCTTGAGACGCGTTATCTCGCCGCGCCGGACGACGCGGTTCGCCGCATCTTGGCGCAAGTATTGCCGCGGAAAAACGTTGCCATTTACGACTACAGTGTCGATAAAAGTCGAGTGCTGGTGCTCGCTTCGGATGAAGTCGATCCCGGCACGTTCTATCTATACGATGCCGCCGCCAAAAAATTGCAACAACTGCTTTCCGTCCAGCCACCGATGCCGCATGCGCGTGCGGCGCGATCTCAGTTGCTCAAGGTCGTGGTGGCCGACAATACGATTATCGAAAGTTATCTCACTTTGCCGGTTGAATCCAAGCCGCCGTATCCGTTGATCGTGATGCCACATGGCGGGCCATTCGGCACGCGCGATGCCATCGAATTTGATCCGGAAGTGCAACTCATGGCAAATCGAGGGTACGCAATTTTGCGCGTCAACTATCGCGGTTCCGGTGGATTCGGCGCGGCTTTTGAACACGCCGGATTTGGTGCCTGGGGCAAGAGCATTGAGGACGATGTACTCACAGCGTTAGATGTCGCGTTGAAAAGCGCGCCGATCGACAAGGATCGAATCGCCTTGCGCGGTACGAGTTATGGCGGCTACTCCACGCTGATGGGATTGATTCGCTCGCCCGAGCGCTTTCGTTGTGGCGCGGCGATCTCGGCGGTTACCGATTTGCCATTGATGTTCACCTCCAGCGATTGGTCGCAAGATAAAAAAATGCGAGAGAGCATGTTCCAGGTTGTGGGCGATCCGACCAAGGCGCTCGCGGACATGGAGGCAGTTTCGCCCGATTACCTGTATCGCAAACTTGATCGGCCGTTGCTCGTAGTTCACGGTGCGCTCGATCGCCGCGTGACATCGGAACACGTTTTACGACTATTGATGTTGCTCGGTCACGCAAAAACACCGCCGCAATCGCTGTTTCTTGTCAATGAGGGTCACGGCGTAAGAGATATCGACGCGAGGTATTTGACGGAAGCCAACATCGAGCATTTTTTCTCGATGTGCCTGGCTCCTGCACAATCTGCTGTAGCAAAAGCGCGTAGCCAATGAAGGAAATTTTTTGCGCAAACAGCGTGACGAATAGGCTAGCTTCGATTTCCACGAGCTAGTAATTCCGTGTTACGAAATAGCGGCCGAGTCATTCCCCAACTCCGCAGCCTCCATCCGCGGCGAGAACAAATGAATCACCAGCAACGCGCAAAGATAGGCGCAGCTGGCGATCAAAAAAATCGGTGCGTAACCGCGATCGGCGTCGAGTGTCCAGCCGGTGTATTTGGACATCAGCATGCCGCCGCACGCGCCGAGCATGCCGCCGATGCCGACCACCGAACCGACGCCGCCACGAGGTAGTAAATCCGCCGGCAGCGCGTACAGATTGGCGGAAAATCCCTGATGCGCGGCAGCGGCCAGGCCGATGATCGCCACCGCCACCCAGACGTTTTCGGCATACGCGGCAAACATCACCGGCGTGGCGCACAGCGCGCAAATCAGCAGCGTGGTCTTGCGCGCGCGATTCACCGACCAGCCGCGCTTGAGCAGATGCGACGACAACCAGCCGCCGAGCACGCTGCCGAAATCCGAGAGCAGATAAATCACGATCAGCGGCGGCCCGAAATTTTTCAGGTCGAGATGAAATCGCTTGCGGAGAAAATCCGGCAGCCAGACCAGGTACATGCCGAAAATCGGATCGGTCATGAACTTGGCCGTGGCGTAGGTCCAGGTCTGGCGCAGGCGCAGCAATTTGGACCAGCCGATGCGCGTTATCGGCGTTACCGGATCTTGCTGGATCCAGTCGAGTTCGGCCTGCGAAATGCCTTTGACATCTTGCGGGCGGCGATACAGCAGCAGCCAGATTGGCAGCCAGATCAGGCCCGCCAAGCCGGTGACGACGAATGCCATTTGCCAGCCGTAACTCAGCACCACGGCGGGGATGATCAGCGGCGTGACGATCGCGCCGATATTCGTGCCGGCGTTGAACAGGCCGTTGGCCAGCGCGCGCTCCTTTTGCGGAAACCATTCGGAGACGGCCTTGATCGATCCGGGAAACGCACCCGATTCGCCGACGCCCAATACAAACCGCGCGAGCATGAAATGGCCGATGCCGCGCGCCGCCGATGTGGCGAATTGTGCGATCGACC
>JANXUW010000228.1 GCA_025351985.1 Pseudolysobacter sp. | reverse complement strand
CGGCAGCGTCGAAATTTCCATTCGTCGCGACGGAGTGCAAATCTCCGCCGCCAGTCTGAGCAGCGGCGAAATGTTCGGTGAAATGGAGTTGATCGATGGCAGTGCGCGACGGTTGACCGCCACCGCAATCACGGACTGCGTCCTGCAAATTATCACGCGTGAGCAAATCGTCGAACGCTTGGAAAACGCCGACCCGATAGTGTGCGCACTTCTACAGCGACAACTTTCGCGTTTTCGTCTCGCTCTGGAGCTGCTCGAGTCCGGTGCGATTGCTGAGCCCGACGACCTTGGCTCCAGCGACTCCGTAGTGACTTCGGCCATCGCCAAACTTCGTCTCGAAGCGCAATTGCGCGAAGCACTTGAGCAAGGCGTACTCGAAGTATTGTGGCAACCCATAGGCGCAATCGCCGAAGGTCGTGTTGTCGGTTACGAGGCACTCATGCGCTGGCCGCATGCCGAACTCGGTGATCTCATGCCCAAGCATTTCATTGCGCTGGCGGAAGAAACCTCATTGATCGTGGTGTTGGGCTACTATGCTCTGCAACGGGTATGCATTGCCTTGCGTGCACTCGCCGATCTTGGTTGTTCGCCGATGCCATATATCGCGCTGAATGTATCGGGGCGAGCGCTGAGCAGCGCTGCTTTCGTTGATCGGATCATTGCCTCTGCGGCGAGACATGGGATAGACACCGCATGGATCAGGCTGGAAGTCACCGAAAGTGTTTTCCTGGATTACCATCAGATTGAAGAGCTTATTCAACGCTGTCACGCAGTGAATATTCGCGTTGCCGTGGATGATTTCGGCACGGAATATTCCAATTTTTCGCATTTGCACCGGCTGGCCTTCGACACCATCAAGCTGGAGCAGAATTTCACCCAGGATCTGCATCAGCCGCGTTGCCTTGCGATGGTGCAGGCGATTATCGCCGTTGCACGCGCGATTGGCGCTGACATCGTTGCCGAGGGCGTCGAGACCGAGGCACAGTTGCGGCAACTGCGTCAGCTCGGCTGCGATTATGCGCAGGGTTTCTTGATCGGCAAACCGCTCACTTCAACTGAGCTGCTCGCTAGCGCTGCCTGAACCAAGCGTCGCAAACTTTTTTGTCCAGGCGCTGTCTTAGCTGCACGCCAAGCGACATGTTCTCCCGCTTTTTCTATTCGCACGAAACGATCGCGCGAACCGAAGAGTGTTGCGAGCTGTTGAAACAAGACCGCAGCGTAATTGATACCATGCGTGCCGCCGCAAGCGAACATCAACCCCAAAACCCAGCCAGACCCATGGATATGCCCGATAACGCCTCCGATCTCTCACCCGCTCCAGTCGTTGCGTCCGTTGCTGTCGCAGTATCGCAAGACGCCAATCTCTCCGCTGCGTTTCAAGCCCTGCGCGACGAGCTCTCGCGTTGCATCATCGGCCAGGCAGCACTGGTTGATCGGCTATTGATCGCCTTGCTCGCCGACGGCCATTTGCTGGTGGAAGGTGCGCCGGGCCTGGCCAAGACCACTGCGATCAAGGAACTCGCCGCACGCCTTGAAGGTGACTTCCACCGTATCCAGTTCACGCCGGATCTGTTGCCAGCCGATCTTACCGGCACCGAAATCTATCGCCCGCAGGAAAGCCGTTTCGAATTCCAGCGCGGCCCGGTATTCCACAATTTCATTCTTGCCGATGAGGTCAATCGCGCGCCGGCGAAAGTGCAATCCGCCCTGCTCGAAGCGATGGGCGAGCGACAGGTGACAGTGGGCAGTGTTACTTATCCGCTGCCGCCGTTGTTCTTGGTCATGGCGACGCAAAATCCGATCGAGCAGGAAGGCACGTATCCGTTGCCCGAGGCGCAGCTCGATCGTTTTCTCATGCATGTGCGTGTCGGTTATCCCGATGCTGCCGCCGAGGCCGCGATTCTCAAGCTCACGCGCAACCGCGCCCGTGCCGAATTGCATCCGACCGGCGCACCGAAACGCTTGCTGACTCAGGCGCAGATATTCGCCGCGCGCGAAGAGGTGTTGTCTTTATATCTGGCGCCTGCGCTCGAAGAATATCTCGTGCAGCTCGTGCTCGCGACGCGCACGCCTGAGCTGTATGGCGATGACCTCAAGCGCTGGGTAAATTTCGGCGCAAGCCCGCGCGGCACGATGGCGCTGGATCGCTGCGCGCGCGCCCATGCATGGCTCAACGGTCGCGACTATGTTGCACCGGAAGACATCCACGCGGTCGCCGCCGATACGCTGCGCCATCGCGTGCTGTTGTCCTACGAAGCCGAAGCCGAAGGCGTCGATAGCGATCGCCTCATCGCGCAACTGCTGGCACGCGTGCCCTTGCCTTGAGTTGAATGATGGTTGCCGTGACCGATTCTGCGCAAACGCGCGACGCTGCCGTGCATGTGCAGCTCGAAACCCTGATCGCGTTGCGTTTGCGCGCGCGCAGTCTCGCGTCGGCGCTGGCGCGTCGCGTCAGCAGCGTGCCGGCCGGCGCGCACGGTTCGCGTTTTCGCGGGCGTGGTGTGGACTATCGCGAGTCGCGTATCTATCAACCCGGCGACGATATCCGGCACATGGATTGGCGCGTCACTGCGCGCAGCGGACGCCCGCACACCAAGCTGTTCGAGGAGGAGCGCGAACGCAGCGTATTGCTGATCGTCGATCAGAATCCGTCATTGCATTTCGGCACGCGTATGCGTTTCAAATCGGTGCAACTGGCGCGCGCCGCGGCACTCGTAGCGTGGGCCACCGTGCAGGGTGGAGATCGTATCGGCGCGCTCGGTTTCGGTGGTGGCATCCATGCCGAAATCAAACCCGGTGGCGGCCCACGCAGTGCGCTGGCCGTATTGCGTGCGTTGCGCGATTGGGATAACGGCGCGAACGATATCATCTCGCCGCTATCCGAAGCGCTCAAGCGCGCGCGCCGCTTGGCCAAGCCCGGCACGCGCGTCTTGCTGCTGAGCGATGGCTTCAGCGCCGATGCCGATGCGCTGGCGCCGTTGTCATTGCTCGCGCAACACTGCGACGTCGCCGCGGTGATCGTGAGCGATGCGCTCGAACTCAGCGCACCACCGCCAGGACGCTACGCCGTGCGCAGCGGCGGCACGACGCGCCTGTTCGATTTCGCGCGCGCGAACGTGCGCGAGCAATGGTCGCAAACGTTTGCCGAGCGGCGTGATGGATTGCTCGGTCTGCTGCAAAAACGCGCGTTGCCATCGATTCGCATTGATACCCGCGACGAGCCGGATCGCGATCTCGCGCGCCTGCTTTCCGGTGCCGTGCCGCTGGAGAAAAGCGCGTGAATCCGAACGACGCGCCAGTGCTGCAGGATATCCATTTGCCGCCCGATCCATCGTGGTGGCCGCCCGCGCCGGGCTGGTGGCTACTCGCATTCCTGCTGCTCGTACTGATCGCACTAGTCGTGCGTTTCAGCGTGCCGCGCTGGCGACAACGACGGCGTGGTATCGGCGTGATGGCGGAATTCGAGCGTATCGTCACGGCGTTTCACAACCAGCAGAATCATCCCCAACTCGCTGCCGATCTGTCGCAATATTTACGCCGGGTCACGCTGCTGCACGAGCCGCACGCCGCGGCACTCAGCGGCGACGCATGGCTCGATCATCTCGATGCCGCCGCAGGCACACAGGAGTTTCGCCAAGGCATCGGGCGCGTTTTGCTCGACGCGCCATATCGTCCTGCGCAGCCATTCGATGCAGCGGCGCTGATCGCCCTCATACGTCGCTGGACTCGTGCCACGCTGAGGAGCTCGCATGCTTGAGTGGGCATGGCTCTGGGCATTTTTTGCGTTGCCGCTACCGCTGTTGATCGCGTGGTTGCGACAACCGGCGGCGAATGTGCCGAGTGCTGCGCTGCGCCTGCCGTACGGTGGCCTGGCGCTGGATCAGGCGCGTGGCGCGAGTCCGGTACCGCGATGGCGCAGTGTGTTCGCGGCGTTGGTATGGCTCGCGTTGCTAACCGCGGCAGCGCGACCGCAATGGGTCGGCGATATCGTCGACCTGCCGCGCAGCGGCCGTGATTTGCTATTGGCCGTAGATACGTCCGGCAGCATGGACACGCGTGACATGGCCCTCGGCGGCCAGGCCGCGACGCGCTTCGATGCGGTCAAGGCGATTGCTGGCGATTTCATTCAGCGCCGCATCGGCGATCGCATCGGACTCGTGCTGTTCGGCTCGCAGGCGTTTCTGATGACGCCGCTGAC
>JANXUW010000201.1 GCA_025351985.1 Pseudolysobacter sp. | reverse complement strand
GAGATAGGCCAGCAAGTCGCTTGCATCCTGCTGTCTCAAACGAAAGCGCGGCATCGCGTTGTCAAGCGGATAACCGGCGCTGTCGAGTCCCATCGTGATCGCGCGCTTGAGCAAGCTCGGTGTATACGCCGGTCGCGAACGTGAGCCGACCGTGGCGCTGCGAGCGAGTGCGGCCGGCGTGATATCGGCGGGATGCACGCCGCCTTCCGACTTGCCGCGAGCGTCGATGCCGTGGCAATTCGCGCACGGCAGCAGCGAGGCCGAAATGACGGCACTGTTGTTGCCGAGCGTGGCATCGATGTTGCGATTGCTGTCGGCTTGCCCATGCAGAAAAATTTCGCGACCGCGTTGCTGTTGTTCGGTCGATCCGGCGCCCAGCATGACGATGGCGATAAAGCCCATGTGCAGCAGAATCATTGTTTGTCTGGCGGTGCGAGATGTTCGCGCAGGATACGCGCGATGGTCGTCGGCTCGGCGAGCCCATCGAGGCGTTGCCACGGTCCGCCATGTTTATCATCGATCACGATCAGCAACGGCGAATGCGAGGCCGGATCCACCGCGGATGAGCCGAGCGATTTCACGAGTGTATCGATATCCGCCTTGCCGCCGGTGACGAGCGTCCAGCCGGGTTTCGCGCCAAACTTCTGGCTCCATTGCGCGAGCCGCGCCGGCGTGTCGGTGAGCGGGTCAATGCTGATCGAAAGCAGCGATACATCGCTCGCCAGCGCACCGAGCAGATTCTGCAGTTGCGCGTAACGCAAACCCATCAGCGGACAGACGGTGCCGCAATCGGTGAAGACGAAATTGACCGCCACGAGTCGGCCTTTCACGAGATCGCTGTAGAAACGCACGGATCGATCAGCCTGCGTGATCACGTTCACATCGGCGATGGATTGTGTAGCGATTTTTTCGCTGCCCCTCGCAATGCTGATGGGATGACGATGCTCCTGCGCGTAAGCGGAGCACGCCAGCAGGAGACTCAGCATGGGCAAGACAAATCTGAAACGCATACAGCAACGGCCTTGGTTTTTTTGCACGGAATCGCAGTTTTTCGGGTTGAACGAAAGCGTGCGGAGGATCAATCGCGACGATGCCTACGGCCGCGATTATTTCGCGACCGCGGCCGCGCCTTGATCGTCGACCACGCCCATGATGAGGCTGTTGATCTCGGCTGTCGTCGCGAGACCGTTGATTTTTTTCCACAGCCCGGTACGGTCGTTGCCGGCCACGATCAGGTCCATATGCGTATCCGGTTCGGCGGTGTACTGGCCGATATGCTTGAGCGCGGCGGCGATCTGATCGTTCGATCCGGTCAGGAAATACCAGCCGGGTTTGGCATTCAGACGTTGCGCATATTCCTTCAGCGCGTGCTGGCTGTCGTGCGCCGGATCGACCGTGATCGAGATAAGGCGCACGTCGCGCCCGAGCTTCGTGCCGAGCTGGCCTTGCAGCGATTTCAACGTGCTCATGACGACCGGACAGCTCGCCGTGCAGCCCGCAAAAAACGTGTGGATCACCGCGACATGATCGGCGATCACGTCGCGGTAAAGATCGACGCTGCGTCCGTCCTGATCGATCAAGGTGATGCCGTCGAAATATTTCGCCGCACCGCTCGGTGCGGCGGCGGCAAACACCGCCGCCACACTGCCGAAGAACAGGACAACTCCCAGCAAATTGCGCACCGCTTACTCCGTCAATTCCACGGCGCCGGTCGCCGGATTCAGCCAATACTGATCCGGCACGCCGCCGTACGCAATCTGCTGCTGGTTCTTCTGGAACAGCTGCATGGTCGGGAAAATCAGGCGGAAACCCGGCTCGAAAATCTGCCCTTGCGGATGCTGCGAAATCTGCGCCTGGTACACCGCGATACGACGTTGCGTGAGCAGTCGCACATAACCGTTCACGGCCGGCTGTTGCGCGGCGTTGCTCTGGATTTTTGCGATGAGTTGTTTGGCCTTGGCGCGATGATATGCCGGTGTGCGCGCCGGATCGCCGAGGTTGGCGAGCAGCTCTTTTGCCGCCGCAGAATTCGCGTTCGCGAGGTTCTGCTGGAACTTGGTTTTCCAGTCTCCGCTCGCTGGGCCAGCCGGCAGCTTCTGCAGCAAGCCGCAACGGCCGGACGAAAACATCGGACGGGTCATGTCGGTGGCGAGCACATCGAATACGAACTTCTGATCGACCACGCCGGCGGCGACGAGTTTGTCGACGACCAGCATGTCGCTATGCGATTTGACCGGCGTCTCGAATGCGTGGTCGGCGTCGATCTGGTTGATCGGCTGCACCGAGTTGGCGAATCCGCCGCTCTGGTAATCGATGAACTGCGACTGGAACAACGTCAGCGAAGCGGTGTACAGATCCTTGCTGATGCTGATGGTTTGCTGGTCGGGCACAAGACGTTGATCGACGAACGCGCCGATCGGCGCCTGGATGTTGGTATCCGGCCCTTCGAACGGCTGCGGGTCGGATTCGAGATTGACTTCCTGCTCGCAGAACAGCGGACGCAGTTGTTCCTGCAACGACAATGCGGAGCGCGTTTTCCAGAACGGCGCGCTCGCCAGCAGTTTCTCGTCGCCGGCCTTGATCCACTTTTCCAGTTCGTTGGCGCTGACCAGATTGGCGAGGATGGTGTTGAATTCCGGCGCGATGCGCAGGGCGCCGAAATCCAGCGGACGTTCGACCGTCCACCACGAATCGTGCGGCGTTTTCAGCTCCTTCATGATCGGCCCGCCGTTCATGTGGCAGCCCGAGCAACGCAGCCGCGGCATGCTCGCCTTGCCGCTATCGAGCGGCCCCATGAAGATCGGTTGCGAGGCATCGTAAGCGCGGTCGAGGTTGGCGATGTCGGCAAGAATATCGACCGAGTCGCCGCGATAAAACCACTCGCCGCCCTGGCCGGTGCCGCGGATTTCGTAGAAATTGAACACCTGTTTTTTCGGATCCCACACCAGCGTCTCGAGCAGCAGATTATCGGGCGTCGCGGCCTGTTGCGGCGCCATGATGCTGGTCAGTGCGACATTGTCGATCGACGCCGCGGTGAAGTGGCCGAAGAACCAGTCGCCGGGCGCGAGGGTTTGTCCGGCGTAGGCGCCCTGCACCGATTCGAAGAAACTGAAACTGCCCTGCGGCAACGGATTGTGGAAACCGCGATTCGCCACCATCGCCGGATGCAGGGTCATCTTGCTGGCGAGTACGAGGTCGCGAAATATCAGCGCGTTTTCCGGGCAGCGTGGTTGCGCCGACAGCAGCTTGAACAAGGCATCGTCGTTGCTGCCGGCGGCGAGTGGATTGCCTGTGTTGTTGTTCTGGATCAGGCAGTGCGCGGTGCCCGGCGCGCGCGCCGCGAGCAGGTGCGGACTCGCATCGGTAGCGTGGCGCGGCGAGATCTGGGTTGCCTTGCCGGTGTCGGCCTGCGCGAGCGCGCAAACGCCAAGCGCGAGGGTGAGACTTGCAATCAATCGGTACATGGTTCGACTCCTGGAATGGGGTTTCACGCTGGCGGAAAAAGCACGAGCAGATCTTCGATATTCAGCGTGTTGATCGGGAACGACCAGCTCAGGTCGGGCGTGCCACCGCGATGCGAAAGCACGCCGGTTTTCGGATCGACCACGATCTGCTTGGCGAAATCGAGCGGCTTGTTTTCCTTGAACGGCAACGTCGAGAACTGCACTTCCCACGGACAACGACCGCCAAGCACGAAGCCGTGCGACACCTCGCAATCGAGCACCGCGAGAATCTGCTTGCGCGAATATTTTTCTTGCTTGATGAGGTCGGCCAGCGAGTTCGCCATCGGCAGATCGAAATCGCGATTGCGCGCGTAGATGAAATGATCGCCGCTCACCGACAGGATTTCATGCACACGCTGGCGACCGTCGCCGAGCTTGCGCATCACCTTCACGCCGAGGAAATCGCGGCCGGATTGTTCGAGCCGCCACCAGTGTTCGAGGTACACCGCCTGCACGCCGTGTTCGAGTACGTTGCGTCCGCCGAGGATCTCGAAACGGCCGATGTCGATCGTGCCGTCGGGCGGCTGGTAACCGATCTCGTGGTGCCACGTGATGATGTAACCCTCGACCGTGGTGTAGCCGCTGAAACCTTCCTGCGCATACAGCGTTTTCAATTGCGCATCGGTCAGGTCGGCCAGCGATTTCGCGTCGGGAAACGCGGGCCGGTCTTTCGGAATGCGGCAGTCGCCGAACAAGGTCGGCGTCTGGATGTTGCGCACGTTGACCGTGTCCTTCGGCGGGCCCTGGTTGTTGTTGATCACCCAGAGGCGCTGCCACGATGCGGCGAGCCAGCTTGGAACGGATTGCTGATCCATGTTCTCGATCCTCGATTCTCAGTGGCGCGATATCAATGTTTCGCGTGGGGCGATTTCGGCTGCGTGGCATTGCCGAGCAGGAACGAATAATCCGACGCAAACGGATTGGCCTTGGTCGCCTCCGTACCCGCCGTCGCCGGATCGTAGATCTTCAGCGTGTTGGCTTTTTTCAACGTCGCGATCGGTGCCGACGCATGGCAATCCAGACAGGTGAGGCTCTGCACGTAAGTTTCCATCGTTGCGTTCGAAACCGGCTCCTGGCTTGGCCCGGGCGAGAGTTGCGTCGCCACCAGCGGCGTGCGCGTACCGGGCGGGATGGTCGTGTTCTGGTTCGACCACAGCGTATTGACGAGTTCGTAGTTGAGGAACACCGAGTTCGGATTCTGCTTGGCGATGACCTGCGACCACACGTATTGGTTCAGCCCTGCCACGTCGTTGTTCGGACGTGTCGCGATCGGCGTCTGGCGCACGGTCTGGATCGGCGCGTTGTACGGATTTTTGCCGCCGTTCACCTTGGCGGGATTGGCGTTCGCCACGCACTTGTAGTAGTCCGTATTCGGATTGCAGTTGACGTTGTAATACGTGTACGGCGGCGTGAACGTGCGGCTCGCCACCTGGTTGACATCGGGCGCGTTGCGCTTGTGCTCGAACGTCGCCCAGATGAACTGCTGGCCGAGCGCGGTCTTGTGGATGATGTGCAATCCCACCAGACCCACCACCACGGTTTTCGATGGCTGATTCGGATAGGTCACGATCGCTTTCGATACCTTGAAGCTCGGCCAGTCCGCGGCGTTGGGAAGTTCGAGCCATGCCGCCTTGGTTTCGATCGAGCCTGTGTTTCCGTACGCCGAGCTGGCCGGGGTGCCATCCGGCAGGCTGATGCCCGGCTTGACCACGAAAGTCTGCTGCGTCACGGCGTTGTAGAGGTTGTTCTTGACGATATAGTTGTACTCGTCCTCATTCATGCGGCGCTCGTACAAGGTCAGGATCTTGCTTTGCGCGGTGAGCCACGGGCTGCCTTGAGAAGCCTGGCCGATCGCGCTCAGGTCCAGCACCGGCTTGGCGGCGACTTCCGAGCGCAGACCGCCGAGCACCTTGACGTTTTCGGCCGCGGTTGCGGTGTAGTTCCATTGACCGGGATTTTTTGCATCGGCGAGAAACACCTCGTCGGATTCCTTGTAGGTTTCCCACACCGTCGCGCGCTGGTCGTTGGGCGTGCCGAAGTTGGCCGCCGACACCGCCGTATTTGGTTGTCCGCGCTGGCTGGTCGAGGCGACCCAGTTCAACGCGATGAACTGCTGCCACGCGAAGCAGTTCGCATCAGCCTGGCGCGTCAGCGCAAAATCGGGCGGTACCGTGTAGGGATATTTGCCGCTGGTCGAGGAAACCAGGAACGGCGGTGCGAGACAATTGCTGGTTGAGCCGGCGGCAAGCGCCGCCGCCGCATCGGCCGGAGGCTGCACCGCGGCGGTGCTGGCCGCGGGCGTGACCTCGGCGGGTTTGGTCGAGCTTTTGGTAGTCTCCTGGTTGCAGGCGGCCAACAACAACGTCGAAGCCAAGGCGCAGAACACGATGGAGTTTTTCATGGGAGTCATGGTCTCGTCCTCAGGCTGTGGTCGATGATGCGATAACGAGGAACGCCGGCGCCGGCGTGATGGCTGGCGAAAACGTCTGTCCGAACGGCACGATCACGACGCCGCGCACGCCGGCCGGCGCATTCCCCGCGACGCTGACCTGAAGATTCAGCAACTGCGACGAACTCGGGTATGTATTGCCCGGCACGGCGTAAGACACATTGGGGTTGAAGCCGATGACCGCGGTCCTGATCGTGGGGTCGGCCTGCCCGTTCGGCAGCGTGAAAACCACATTCGGCCACTGCGGTTGTGGTAATGGCGTGGTGCCCGACGGTGCCGCGTAGGTGAGGGCGAGCGGAACATTCGCCGCGCCCGTGCGCAACGTCGGCGGAATAATGCTGGAGTTGCTCGCCAGCACCATCTGCACGCCGGAGGGCGTGTTGATTTTTGTGCCGTAATAAGCGTTCCAGAGATTCTGGAACATGATCTGCAGCGGCTGTGCCTGGATCGTGGTGGACGGAATGACGCAGGCCAGCTGGGGCGCGGGAACGACCGGCGCGATCGGACGGCCGAACAGCGCGATCTCGAGCGTGGCAGCCACCTGCGAGCCCCACTTGATGTTTTTGCCAGCGATCAGGATGTCGCCCACCGTGAATGAAACGCCCGCGTCGATCCATGCCTGCGGAATCTGGAACGCCGCATGCAGGATGAACGAACCCGGAAACGGCGCATTGGTGATCGGATCGATGATTTTTTCGAAGCCGCGCACGATCTGCCAGCAGTCGGACGCGCGCGCGCCTCTCGGCAACTTCGGGTCCGCCGGCAGCACGTATTGCGCGAAGCTCGGCATCTGGATGTAAAGTCCCGGCGGATCGGCCAGCGAAATATTGAAGCCCGCACCGACCGCCAGGTTGATGGACTGGCCGATGTGCGGATCGCTGTTGCGGTAGTTTTGGCCGTACTGGCCGCAGCAGATCAGCGCCTGCGGATCGGTGTTGCCCGCGCTGCGCTGCACGGTGGCGCCAGCGCCGAGACCGAGCTCGGTCTGCAAGGTGTTCGGCGTCGCGGTCAGGTGCATCGCGCCGCCGCTGAAACCCGACGCACTACCGGTGCGCACGGCGGTCGTGCCGCTGTTCCACCGGTTCAACGGGTTGTAGGCGGGCAGGCCGGTCTGCGGATCGATTACACGCCCGCCAGTGACTGGATCCACCAAGGTCAGGTCAGCGACTGTGACCTTCACCCATTGGTTTTGCGGCGTACCCATGTTGAGCGCCGAGGTGTAGACGTCCGCCACCGTCTGCGGATCGATACGCCATAATGTCTGGAAATATTCGGGATTTTCGCAGGTGAAATCGATACGCGTGATTTTGCCGCCGCTGTTGCGCACGACGCTGAACTCGCAATATTCATCGAGCCAGCCGCGTGGGCCGTAGGGGCCATACGCTTCGAGCTGGCCTTTCCAGTCCGCTTGTGGACAACGCGTTTGCGGAATCTGGTACTGACCGAGCTGGCCGGTGTCGGCCAGCTGATACAGCGTATCCATGTCCAGGTTGTTCGGATTGGGCGGTATCTGGTTCTTGCCGAGGTATTGCTCCAGCCGATTCGGAAATGCGATCCACGCCACGTCGACCGCGCCCGAGCCGGCGGGAATCGGCGTGACCAGCGGGTTGTAATACGCCGTCTGCTGCGCGGAGAACAGCGAGTTCCACGGATTGCCGGTGATCGCCTGGTTGGTGAAACCGTTGACGTTCTGGCTCCACGCCTGCGCGAGCCTCGCATACGCCGCCGGATTGTTCGGGAAGTCGTTATTGCAGCCCGGCGTGGTGAAATGTACGAGGTGATAAGTCTTGGTGGTCGGGTTGTAGGTGTATTGCGGCTGGACCGGTGTTGCAGCATTGCTCGACATGATGACGGCTCCTTTGTTGCGTTTAATTCGTCTGGTTGATCGTTGGATCGATCGCCTGATACACCGAAAATTGCGAGTTGTTGTGCGCCAGGCCGAGTGCGTCCGATTCGATCCAGACGTAATACGTGCCTGCGTTCGGCGGAATGAATTCGAGTTCGTAATTGCCGTTGGCGAGACGTTTCAGATCGCCGCGTCGCTGCCACACGCCGGGCGCCTCGAACGCGAGCGCACGCACGTCGTCGGCGTGGCGTTGTTCCTTGCGCGAAGGATCACTCAGCGCAAACTGCAATCGCACCGTCGCGCCGGCCTGCAACTCGCGCGGCGGATTGATCGCGGTGACACGCGTCAGCGGTTTTTCCACCGCCTCTTTTTCGGCGGCGATGGTCAGGCCGAAACACGCGACCACGCGCGGCGCATCGACGAACATCACGACGTCATAGGCGCCGGGTTTTTTCACCGGCAACGCGGTCGCGTAACGGCCACGCTCACGTTCGCGCAAACCGTGATCGACCACCAGCACCGCACGCGGTGTGGCGCCGTAGGTGTTGAATCCGCCGGCCGGCGCGGCCATGCCTTCCTTGTAGTAATAAATCATCTTGTCGGCGGCGTTCGCGACGAGTACGGCGGGTTCGTCCGGCGCGCTGACGATGGAATCGGCGAGGCTGCCATCGCCCAGCGCGTGTTGACCCGCCGGGAAATCCGCAACGCCGATCGCATGGCCTTCGACGCCGAGCTGATCGAGCGGAATCATCACCACGGTTTCGCTCGCGCGTCGGCGCACATACGCGAGCAGCGACGTGAAGCTGACCTGATCCGGGCCGTCGCCGATGTCCGCACTCTGCACGATGCGATTGCTCGCCGCGTCGAGCACTTGCACCACGTTCTGCTGCGGATTCGGAATCAGCGCGTGCCGGCCATCGGGCGCGAAGCGGATTTGCGTCGCGCCGGGGCGGATCGTGACAGTGGTCGTGATCGCATGGCTGCGCGCATCGATCGCGAAGAGTTTGCCGGCCGCGGTATCGGCGGCGTAGATCGCTTTGGCGGCATTCGAATACGCGAGCAAACCGGGCGTGCCGTCGATCACGATATCGGCAAGGATTTTTGCGGCGTGCGCATCGACGATCACCACATCGTGTTCGCCCGCGGCGAAGACGAAATCGCCGTCGTTGCTGATCGCGAGTTCACGTGTCGCGCCGAAACGCAGCCGGTTCAATACGTGCGTTTTGATATCGATGACACTGAGGCCTTCATCATCGGCGATCCACGCGCGTCCGGCCTGCACTACGATGCGGCGAGGATTCGGCCCGGTGGCGATGGTGTCGGCGATTTTCCAGCTTCGTGTATCGGCGATCGCGACCTTGCCACTCGCCGGCATCGTCACGAACAACGCGTCGTTCTGCGTCGCCAGCGCCCAGTCCGCGGCGCGGCTCGCGAGCGGTAACATCGCGAGCAATTGCGAGCCGCCGAAACCGAACAGCGGATCGACCACGCTGATCGAGTTGTCGTCGTTCAGCGACAGCACGTAATAGCTGTTGAGGTCGATATCGGCGCGCCGGAACAGATCGGCGCTGAGGTAAGTGGCGACCTGTTGCTTGCAACTTTGCGGCGTTTTGCTGCCGTTTTTATCAGGCGCATTCTGGTCATGCGCGACCAGCCATGCCGCCAGACGCACGCCACTGATCGGCGTGCCGCTGGCGGTATCGGTGAGGGTGAATCCGAACGTGATCGGATCGCCCTTGTGCGCGGGTGGCGACGCGCTGAAACCCACCGCGATGCCTTGGTCGACTTCGTGTTGCGCAGGCACGGACGCTGGCGGCGAGCGCGTGTCGGTCGTCGGATTCCCCGCCGACTGCGGCGCTCCACCGGCGTACGCACGCGCTGCCAATACGAGGCAGGCGAGCGCCGTAAAACGCATGGCGAGTAAGTAGCGCATCAGTGACGCGGCAACCGTTTCGGCCGATTCGGCAAGGTCTTGGTCTGAACTGCCTGCGGCGCGATTTCCGCCCTCGCTGCGAGCAACGGTACCGCGGTATTTTTCCACGCTGCGACACCGCCGGCGGGCGAGGTCACATCGAACGCGGTGTTCACCGATGCCTTGCTCGTCAGCGTCCACAGGCCGTTGACGACCTTGGCCGTACCGCCTCCGCTCAGCGTTACCTGCGGTACGAACCCACCGGCGCGACAGATCACTTTGCCGCCCGCATCCTGCACCGTCACCGGACACGGCGTGGTGAAGCCGCTGATCGTGGTGACGCCGGCGGCATTGCTCACCGACGAGATGCCGACCGTATCCGGCAGTCGCACGTTGCCGTGCGGCGTCCAGGGTGCGACGCGGAACACGCCCCACGCACCGCCCTGGAAAATGTTCGCGGTCCAGCCGCGATACAGGTAATCGCCCGGCACGCCGTAACGTCCGCCGGATGGCGTCGTGCCCGGAGTATCGTCGAGCACGATGTCATACGCGCTCGCCGCGCCATAGCCGGTCTTGGTGCTTTCGCTGACCGATTTCGGGTTGTAGCCGATCTTGCGCGATTCGTCGGTGTAGGGTTCTTCCTGCCAGACGTGGCCGGTGAGTTCCCAGGTGATCTGGTTGTCGCCATCGCCGCCAGGCATGACGAG
>JANXUW010000198.1 GCA_025351985.1 Pseudolysobacter sp. | reverse complement strand
CAGATCCCAACCAAACGCTTACCAAAATCAACCCACAAATCCCACCGACTCTTCCCGCCTTCGGTGTCGCTACTCTGCAGGGCCGCGCATACTAACGGACACTCCCAGATTTGAAAAGAAATATTTTCAAAAACAGAAATTCTCTATGCACGGACCAGCCGCACGCGCGCAAAACCACGCTTGCCGAGCTGCAGCAAATG
The DNA here is from genome assembly GCA_025351985.1 of Pseudolysobacter sp. Taxonomy (GTDB): domain Bacteria; phylum Pseudomonadota; class Gammaproteobacteria; order Xanthomonadales; family Rhodanobacteraceae; genus Pseudolysobacter. The sequence goes on along the minus strand of JANXUW010000198.1, from coordinate 4,561 downwards.
CGCAGCGCCGGCTGCAAATACCCGTTCGCGATCTTCAATGATCTCGCCATCCACACGCACCGCCCGCTCGACGATCTTGCGCGTTGCTTCCGACGTACTCGGCGCCAGTCCCGCCGCCTTGAGCAAGGCACCCAGACGCAAACCTTCGGCCGGCACGGCGATGTCCTGCGTGGCAATGTCCTGCGGCACGCCGCCGCCTTGCACCACTTCATGCCAGTGCTGCACCGATGCAGTCGCCGCCGCCTGATCATGGAATCGCGCCACCAGTTCTGCCGCGAGATCCATCTTGCAATCGCGTGGATTGAGCTGGCCGCCAGCAACCTCCGTGCGCATGCGCTGGATGTCGGCTGACGACTTGGCAAATGAAAGCAGCTCGAAATAGCGCCACATCAAATCGTCTGACAGGCGCATCGTCTTGCCAAAAATCTCGTTCGCCGGCTCATTGATGCCGATATAGTTGCCGAGCGATTTGGACATCTTGTTGACGCCATCCAGACCTTCCAGCAGCGGCATGGTCAACACGATCTGAGGCGGCTGGCCGACGTCTTCCTGCAATTGTCGGCCGACCAGCAAGTTGAATTTCTGATCGGTGCCACCGAGTTCGACATCGGCTTTCAACGCCACCGAGTCGTAGCCCTGCACCAGCGGATACAGAAATTCGTGGATCGCGATCGGCAGACCGCCTTTGTAGCGTTTGTCGAAATCGTCGCGCTCGAGCATGCGCGCCACGGTATGTTTGGCCGCGAGCTTGATCATGTCCGCAGCCGTCATCTTCCCGAACCACTCGGAGTTGAAGCGGATCTCGGTGCGTTCGCGATCGAGCACCTTGTATACCTGCGCCTCGTACGTGCGCGCGTTGGCGGCAATCTCTTCGGGCGTGAGCGGCTTGCGTGTGACGTTCTTGCCGGTCGGATCACCGATCATGCCGGTGAAATCGCCGATCAGGAAAATCACCTGATGCCCGAGCTCCTGGAATTGGCGCATCTTATTGAGCAGCACCGTATGGCCAAGATGCAGATCCGGCGCGGTCGGATCGAATCCGGCCTTGATGCGCAGCGGACGGCCGAGCTTGAGGCGCGCGAGCAGATCTTCGTGCTTGATGATTTCTTCGGCGCCACGACCGATCAGGTCGAGCGCATTCTGTAGTTCGGTCATGTCTACCTCGTTGACGCCGATACACACCCGGTCTTGCGGGCGTCATAAGACGTGGATTTAATCGAAGGAAAGCGGTTCTCGACCGCGGCTGACGTTAATTATTCGTTAGTCGGCCACATCATGCAAACCCTTGTGGCGCCTTGCGTTGACGGCCGTCGAATCGACCGCTATGGTACGCCCCGACTAGCCGGATTTCGACAAGTGACCGAACAGACTGCTCGCAACGCGAACGCACGACGCAATGCAAGACGGCTCGCCCTGCGACGCCGCGCGCAACGCGGCCACTTTCGTTTTTACTCGCACTGGTCGGCATGGACGTTTTTGCAGAACGTCGCGACCGCACCGATCTCGTGGCGCCGTGAACACTGGATCCTCGGCGGCGTCGCCATCGTATTGTGTGTCTTGATCGGAATCGTGATGCCGAACTGGGCTAGCGCCATGCGTCAGCCGCTGCCGGATGCAGGCAGTCGATTGACCGTAAGTCTGCCGCTGCCGCCCGCACTCGAAAATCCGAACGATGCAACGGCTTCCACTATCGAAGCGGATGCGCATAACTGGCGCATTTTCAGCGTGCAATCCGGGCAGAACGCGTCCGACATCTTCCAGAAAGCCGGCGTCGATGCCACCGCGCTGCAAACCGTACTCGGAAATCGCGATAACGCCAGCGCGTTACGCAATATTCATCCCGGCGACGAATTCGCGTTTGATACTGCGGCCGACGGCCATGTCAGCGCGGTGCGATTTGATCGCGACGATCACACCCGCGTCACCGTCAGCCTTGGCAGCAACGCCGGGCAACAGGAAATTCTGAATCGACCATTGGAACGCCGTACCCATATCGGCCATGGCGTGATCACACGCTCGTTGTTCGAAGCGGGTGAACAAGCCGGGCTCAGCGATGCGATGGTGCTCAAGCTCGCCGATGCGCTCGGCTACGACATCGATTTCCTGCGTGGCCTGCGCGAAGGCGACAGCTTCAGCGTGGTCTACGACGACATGTATCGCGAAGGCGACCGTCTGCGCGATGGCGACATCATCGCCGCGACATTCACCAATCAGGGCAAGCGCTACTCGGCCATTCGCTACACCGATAGCGAAGGCAACACCATGTATTACAGCGAGGACGGTCGCCCGCTGCGCAAGACCTTCCTGCTCACGCCGGTGGCGTTCACGCGCATCTCCTCGATGTTCTCGACCGGCCGCATGCATCCGATTCTCGGCTACATGCGCGCGCATCAAGGCGTGGATTACGCTGCGCCGATCGGCACACCGGTGCGCGCCGCCGGTGACGCCAAGGTGACGTTCCGTGGCTGGCAGAATGGTTATGGCAATGTCGTGGTGCTGCAGCACGGCGGCCACTACAGCACGCTGTACGGACATATGTCGCGCTTCGGCAGCATCGCCGTGGGCCAGCATGTGAGCCAGGGCCAGACCATCGGTTTCGTCGGCATGACCGGCCTTGCCACCGGCCCGCATCTGCATTACGAATTCCGCATCGACGGCCAGCATCGCGATCCGCTCACCGTCACGCTGCCCAAAGCCGAACCGCTGCCGAACAGCGAACTCGCGCGTTTCCGCCTGCAAAGCCAGCCGATGATTGCGCGCCTGCACACGCTTGAATCGACGCAGCGCCTGGCTTCGGCCAAATAATCCGCTCGATTAGGCAACCCGAATGTCCGCGCTGTATCTCGGCCTGATTTCCGGCACCAGCGCGGATGGAATCGATGCCGCACTGGTCTGTTTCGAGCCCGAGCTACGTATCATCGCGACGAGTACGACGCCGTATTCCGCGGCCTTGCGCGACCGCGTGCTCGCGCTGGCAACAAGCAATGCTACGATCATGCTTGATGATTATGGTCATCTGGATGTTGAGCTTGGCGCCGCGTTTGCCGCCGCTGCATTGCAGTTGTTGCGCGAAGCCGGCGTAAACGCGAGTGCGATCGGTTCGCATGGCCAGACCGTCTGCCATCGCCCCAACGGACGACATCCGTTCTCGTTGCAAATCGGCGATCCGAGCGTGATCGCCGAACAAAGCGGCATCGTCACGGTTGCCGACTTTCGCCGCGCCGATGTCGCCGCCGGCGGCCAGGGCGCACCCTTGCTGCCAGCTTTGCATGCGGCCATTTTTGCCGATGCGGAGATCCCGCGAGCCATTTTAAACCTCGGTGGCATCGCGAACATCACGGTTCTTGCGCCGGGACACGATGTGCTCGGTTTCGATACCGGCCCGGCAAACTGCCTGCTGGATGCGTGGGCTTCACGTCATCTCGGCACACCACGCGACGAAGGCGGGGCGTGGGCGCGCAGCGGTCGCGTCGACGCGGTATTGCTCTCCCACTGGCTAACCGATCCGTATTTCGCCGCACTCCCACCCAAAAGTACTGGGCGCGAAGTATTCAACCTCGACTGGTTAGCGGCGCGCCTGCCAGGCGATCTCGCACCCGCCGATGTACAGGCGACGTTGCTCGCTTTCAGCGCGCGCAGTATTGCCGATGCATTGCGCGCCCACGGTCGCGGCGCACGCGAGGTGTATGCCTGCGGCGGCGGCGTGCACAACGCGGCGTTGATGGACGCCCTGCGCGCCGAGCTGGCCAACGTGCACTTGGACACCACCGCCGCGCTCGGCGTGGATCCCGACTACGTCGAAGCGATAGGTTTTGCCTGGCTTGCGCGTGCGCGACTCAGCGGCGTTCCAGGCAACCTGCCCGCCGTCACCGGCGCACGCGGACCGCGTTTGCTGGGCGCAATTTATCCGGCGCCCTGATCCGCGCCTGCATGGCGAAAGTGCGGCCACAAATAAGCGAATAACGCCGCCGCTGGCACGACCGCGAGCACGGTGATGATGAAGTACATGCCATAACCGGTTGCCGCGGCGATACCGCCGGCAAAAAAACCGAGCACCTTGCCGGGCAGGTTGACCATCGAACTCAGCAACGCATACTGCGTCGCCGTGTGTTTGCGATTCACCAGCGATGAGAGGAACGCAACCGTGGGCGGGCCGAGGAACCCCAAGGTCAGGTTCTCGCAGGAAATCACCGCCGTCAGCACGACGAGATCGCCCGGGTGCGCGATGAGGCACAGATACAACAGATTGCTGCTGCCGCAAAGAATGATCGAGGCACACAACGAGCGCCATGCGCCCCAACGCGCGACCGCAGCACCGCCGAGGAATACGCCGACGATACCGATCCACACCCCATAGATCTTGGTCACCGCACCGATTTCGGTTTTGGTGAAACCCATGTCGCGATAGAACGGGCTCATGATGCCACCGACCGTGGCTTGCTCCGGAATCTTGAACACCAAGATAAACAACAACGTCGCCGCAGCGAGATGCCAGCCGTAACGGCGAAAAAAATCCGCGAACGGATCGATGATCGCCAGACGCATCGCATCGCTCCAGCGT
>JANXUW010000184.1 GCA_025351985.1 Pseudolysobacter sp. | reverse complement strand
GCAAAACGAGACCGTGAAAATCGCGCAGAACACCGCGCCGACGACGGCAGCAAATCAATGAAACGCGCAGCGACGTTCGCAGTGAGATGGATGCTCACGACCCTCGCGGGGTGTTCATTCGCGCCGACTTACAAGACGCCCGTGGTCGAGGTACCGAACGCATTCAAGGAAGCGCAGGACTGGCAAACGGCCACGCCTGCGGACGAAATAAAACGCGGCGAATGGTGGCTTGCTTACGGCGACAAATTGCTCGATGAACTCGAAGCGAAAATCGACATCGCCAATCCGAATCTCGCCGCCGCCGCAGATCGTTATGCACAGGCGCGCACGCTGGTGACGCAGGCGCAAGCCGCGCAGTTGCCGCAGGTCAACGGCAGCGCGCTATCCACCAACAATCGGCAGTCCGATCATCGCCCGCTGCGTTCGTCAACGCAGCCGGACGAATACGGCAACAACGATATCGGCATGCAGATCAGCTACGAACTCGACCTGTGGGGCCGCGTGCGCAACCAGGTCGCCGCGAACGAAGCGAATGCGCAGGCGAGCGCCGCCGATCTCGAATCGGTGCGGCTCAGCCTGCACGCCGAACTCGCCACCGACTACATCGCGTTGCGCGGTTTTGATGCCGAGCACAAACTGCTGTTAGGCACGCTCGATGCGTATGCGCGTGCGTTGAAGGTGACCGCGAACCGGCACTCCGGCGGCATCGGTTCGGGCCTCGACGAGGCGCGCGCGCAAACCCAACTGGACAACGCCAAGGCGCAAGTCAGCGATGTCGCCACGCGTCGCGCATTGCTGGAACATGCCATCGCGAGTCTGACCGGCGTGCCGGCATCGGAGTTCTCGATTTTACTGCAGCCGGATATTTTGCAGTTGCCGGTGATCCCGACGGGTTTGCCATCCACGTTGTTGCAACGTCGTCCCGATATCGCTGCAGCGGAACGCCGCACCGCGGCTGCGAATCAGCAAATCGGCATCGCACGCGCGGCATTTTTTCCGAGCATCACGCTGAATGCGCAAGGCGGTTATCAGAACACCGGCGGCAACACCTGGCTCAGCGCACCGAACTCATACTGGTCGCTCGGCCCGGGTTTGCTGTTGAATCTTTTTGACGGTGGTCGACGCCGCGCCGAGGTCGAACGCGCGCGCTTGGTGCTCGACGAATCCGGCCAACGTTATCGGGCAGAGGTGCTGAATGCATTTGCCCAGGTCGAGGACAATCTTGCATTGCTGGACTTGCTCGCAAAAGAAAGCAGCGATGAAAATGCCGCGACGATTTCCGCCATGCGCACGCTCGACCTGGCGCAGAATCGTTACGACAACGGCGCGGTAAGTTACCTTGAAGTCATCGAAAGCCAGACAGCGGCGTTACAGGCGCAACGTACCGCGCTAAGTATCCGTACACGTCAGCTACAATCGAGCGTTGGACTAATCAAGGCGCTAGGCGGTGGCTGGAACAGCGACCTGATTGGCGCTGACAACTCGCCCAAAACTGCGCAGGCAATGCCAGCAAATGCCGCCAACTGATTTTCCGAAAACCCTCGAACCGCGCACGCTCGCGATCTCGCCTGTCGGCATCGCACGCATCGCGCTCTTGATGCTGCTCGCAGCAGTCCTGTCCGCGTGTTCGGCCTACAAAAAATGCGGGGCGAACGGATGTCCCGGCGACGCGGAACTCAGTACCGCAATCCAGGCCGAGTTCGACAAACATGCAGCCCTCAAGCCACCGAACCGAATCCGGATTCAGACGCTGAATCATGTGGTTTATCTGACTGGTTTGGTGGACACGGAACTGGAACGCAGTATTGCCGAATCCATCGCGCACGACACGTCGGGCGTCGTGCGCGTGGTCAATTCGATAGGCGTGCTAGGTAACGTTTATTGATCGCGGATCGAGCGAAAACTGCGGCCTGTCTAATATTTGTATTCGACGGATAACCACGCCTTGCGTTCGCTGACGAGATAACCGTCGCTGCGATAATCGGCGTAATCGAGTTCGGCGCCGAGCTGCTTGCTGATCGCGTAGGTCAGCGCTGCGTTGGTTTCGGAACCGTAGTGGCGATCGCCACGCTCGGCATGAAAATCGTGCCACAACACCGACCAGCCGAATACCTTGGTGAACTGACCGAACGCGCCGATGTAGCGGTCGTCGAGTCCGGTAGCTGGCGTGTTCTTGAACTCGCTGGCCCAGCCATTGAAGCCATGATTCGATCCGTAGGGCGAAGAAAATCCGACCTTGCCGTTGCTGCCCAGCACTTCATTGCCGAGCTTGGCGTTGATTGCATCGTTGCCGAAACTCGCCTCCGCGACATGATAGTCGGCGGTGTAATGTACTGGATTATTGCGCCAGCTATTCTGTTGCGCGAACTCTGCCGCCCAGATGAGTTTGTAGTCGGAGAATGCCTGTTTGCCCGACCAGCGCACGCCAGCAGTACGCCACGAATATTTGGCTTGCGTGTCATTTTCGACGAGGTAGTCGTAGGCGCTGAGTTTGCCGATCGGCAGTATCTGATCGACATGCAACAGGTTGGCTTTCAGATCCCACTCACGCTGTAACGGATCGGGATAATCGTGACCGACGCTGCGCAGTGCCTTGTCGAGATAAATGTATTGCAGCGTCGTGCCCGAGGCATCGATTTTGTAGCTGGCAGATAGCGCATCGAAGGATTGCGGCGTCTGTCGCCACAAGCCCGAGGTGAAAAAACGCTGGTTGTCGAGATTGATGTACTGGCGCCCGATGCGCGCAGCGATCGTGCCGTCGTCGTAGCCAACCCAGGCCGCGCTGACCTGCTTGGACGGCGGATCGGATTCCGATGGAAATTGTGTCTTGCCGTTCGCGGTATCGTTGTAACGCGAACCGAACAACGCGACCGTGTCGCTGCCTTCGATATCCGCCGCCCAATTCTGCGCGAACACCCAGCGATAGCCGAGCAGGATGCGCAAGGTATTCGCGTTCGCCGTGCGTGTGAAGGCGTCGTTCTCGATATTCGCGTAACGATAACGCAGGTCGATGATGGGCGTGCTGGTATCGGTTGGCGTATCCGCATGCACGGAATGCGAAACGCCCGTCAGAAAAATCAGACCGGCCAGTTGCAGCCACCATCGTCTGTCGTGCGTCGGTCGCCTGTCGTGTTTCATCGGTGCTTCCCCAGTTGTAAGAGCCATGTGCGCTGGCGCGATTTCGTCATGCGCAACGATGAGTCGATCCTACAAGCGGCAAACGCACTGCATAACTGACGAATCGGAATGAGCTTATGTCTTCGTCCATTCAGGGTGTCCACGGAAGAATCGACGCATGCACGACTTCGTTGCAGCGTGCTCAGGGAATCAGCAATACCTTGCCGCTGGAGGCTCGGCTTTCGAGTCGCGCATGCGCAAGCGCGCCGTCGGCCAATGCAAAGCGCGAGTCGATATGCACCTGCAACTTGCCATCGCGCACCCAGCCAAATAGTTCGTGCGCGCGTCGACGGCGTTCGTCGGCGCCGGTCAACACGTTCCACAGATCGCCGCCGGTCAGGGATTTGGAACTGTCCATCAGCAGACGCGGATCGACCGGCGCCGGATCGCCTCCGGCCATGCCATAGAACACCACGTGGCCGCCGGTGCGCGTGGCCTGCAGGCTTTGCAGCAAGGTGGAACCGACCGAGTCGTAAACCACATCCACACCGCTGCCGCCGAACGTCTGCGCCGCCGCGACCCAATCCTCGTCGTAACGCAGCACGACGTGCGCGCCCGCAGCGTATACCTGCGTCGATTTCGCAGCGCTCGACGTAATACCGACGACACGCGCGCCGAGCGCGCTGCACAGTTGCGTCAACAACAAACCGACGCCGCCGGCAGCGGCATGCAC
>JANXUW010000122.1 GCA_025351985.1 Pseudolysobacter sp. | reverse complement strand
GGCGGTCATCTCGTAGGCCAGCGCCATCGTCACGGCTTCGATCAAGGTAATTTGTGGCATGGTGGTTTCGTCTGAATGGAGTCGTCGTTGACGCGATAGTGCGTCTCGTTGTCGGGTCGCGCGCGCGTCTCAGCCAGTTTTCTGGTCCCACGACATCGCCTGCGCGCGTTGCTCGGCGAGGTCGTGCGGCAGGCTCGCAAACACATTGTCGAACATGACTTCGACGCCTTGCGAACGCGTTTCAAGATACGCTTCGATTTCGCTGTCGACCTGATGCGAGCATTCGGCTTTCCAGTCGGTTTCGCGCTGATCGTTCCACGCGCCGATGCCGCTCAGGTACAAGCGCAAACGTTTCAGCGGATCGCGCTGCCACGCCGCTTGGACTTCGGCGTCGTCGCGGTAGCGGCGCGCGTCATCGGCGGTGGTGTGATCCGACAGTCGATAAGTGATCGCCTCGATCACCGCGCCGCCGCTGCCGGCGCGCGCGCGTTGCAAAGCGCTTTCCATCGCGGCACGAACCGCGATTACGTCGTTACCGTCAACCTGGATACTCGGCAGACCGGCGGCGATGGCTTTTTGCGCGAGAGTTTTTGCGCCGCTCTGCGCGCGACGTGGCGTGGAAATCGCCCAGCCGTTGTTGACGATTACCGAAACGTACGGCAAATCCATCGCGCCCGCAGCGTTGATGGCCGCGTAGAAATCCGCTTTCGATGTACCGCCGTCGCCGCAGATGCTGACGGCGACGCGCGGCTCTTTGCGCGTCTTGAATGCGAGCGCGGCGCCGGCCGCGTGCAGGCATTGTGTACCGATCGGCACGCACCACGCGAAGTCGTGCGCGGGGCCGCTGAAATCGCTGCCGCGTTCGTCGCCGCCCCAATACAAAAGCACCTCGCGCATCTTCACGCCGCGCCAGAATTGCGCGCCGTATTCGCGATACATCGGCGCGAACACATCTTCCTCGCGCATCGCCGCGGCCACGCCGATATGTGCCGCTTCGTGGCCGAGGCACGATGCGTACGTGCCGAGCTTGCCGGTGCGTTGCAGCGCGATCGACTTGGTGTCGAACACGCGCGTGAGCGCCATGCGCTTGTACATCTCGACGAGGAGCTGCGCATCGCGCGCAAATGCCGGCAAATCATTGCGCAGCAACTTGCCATCCTGGTCGAGGTATTGCAGGTATTCGATTTCGAACTTGGCTACGACAGACATTTCGCCTCCGGGTGCGTGGCGGCTAGATACCAGCCTGTGCGATGCATGGCAAGCCACGGCGCAACACGAAAGGCAGGATTCGAGCTGTGAAAGGGGAGATTCCGTCATCGTGTCGGCGAGCCAACCGGTTGCGGATGAAACTTTGCGACAGCATACAGCTTCGAGCGGATTGGCTGGCAGTGTCGGTGTTGGATTCCTGCGCAAGCATGCCCGCGCTTCGGTTAGCATGTGGTGACTTTATTGTGATGGTTTGTCATGACCCAGGAAAATCAACGCGCGCTCGAATCCGGCATCGAACTCGATCTGCGCAATCGCCTCAGTTATCAGGGTTACCTGCAGCTCGATCAATTATTGTCGGCGCAGAAGCCGCTGAGCGATCCGCCGCACCACGATGAAATGCTGTTCATCATCCAGCACCAGACCTCGGAGCTGTGGCTCAAGCTGATCGTGCACGAACTCAAGGCCGCGCTGACAAACCTGCAGGCCGATCGGCTCGATCCGTGCCTGAAAATCCTTGCCCGCGTGAAGCAGATCCAGCGCCAGCTATTCGAGCAGTGGGCGGTGCTGGAAACCCTCACACCGAGCGAATACCTGCAGTTTCGCGATGTGCTCGGGCCGGCGTCGGGCTTCCAGTCGCTGCAATATCGCATGGTCGAATTCCTGCTCGGCAACAAGAACGCGGCGATGACCGCGGTGTTCGATTACGACCCGGTACGCCAGGCCGAACTGCGCGCGGTATTGCATGCGCCGAGTTTGTACGACGAGTTTTTGCGTTACCTCGCGCGTCACGGCCACGCGATTCCGCCAGCCTGCATCGAACGCGATTTCACCTTGCCGCATCAACGCAACGCCGAGCTGATCGGCGTGTTCAAACGCATCTACGAAAACACCCACGAATTCTGGGCCGACTATCACCTGTGCGAGCAATTGGTCGACGTCGAGGAAAGTTTCCAGCTTTGGCGTTTTCGCCACATGAAAACGGTCGAGCGCATCATCGGTCACCGCCGCGGCACGGGCGGTTCGTCGGGCGTAGGATTTTTGCAGAAGGCGCTGGAGTTGACGTTTTTCCCGGAGCTGTTCGAGGTGCGTACGGTGCTTGAGTCGCGCTGAGGCGCACAAGCGCGGTGACCGGGGAACAGGCATCGGGAAAACAATCGAAAAGCGGCGGGGTTTCCGTGTTCCCGTTTCCCTGCACCCTGTTGCCGCTCCGCTGTCACGCGGCGGCGCAACATGCATTTTGTTTGACTAGGCCGCAGCCAGCGGTTACATGTTGCGGCTGTAGTTAGCGCCACGGCGAATTCGGCCGCTGGTAATCATCTGGGTTCTGCCGCCGGCGCGCGGCATCACGGGAGCATTCCATGTCATCAACCAGCGCCACCGCGGCGGCAACACCCGCGCCACACGGCCATCTGCCAGCGTTTCCCACCTTGCTCGGACATCCGCGACCATTGTGGATGCTGTTCATGACCGAGTTCTGGGAACGCTTTGCGTTCTACGGCATACGCTGGGCGCTGACCTTGTACATCGTCGCGCAATTCTTCAACGGCGACTCCGCCGGCGAAGCCTATGCCAATCGCACCTATGGCGCTTATCTCGCGCTGGTCTACGCCGCGGGATTATTCGGCGGTTACATCGCGGATCGACTGATCGGACATCAGCGCTCGATCCTGATCGGCGCCGTCGTCATGGGCGCCGGGCTGTTCGTGATGATGATCCCGAACCAGCAAGTGTTCGTGCTCGGTCTTGCGCTCGTCATCATCGGCAACGGTCTGTTCAAACCGAACATCTCGACCATGGTCGGGGAGTTGTATGCCCAGGGTGATTATCGGCGCGATGCCGGATTCACGATTTTCTACATGGGCATCAATGCGGGTGCGTTGATTTCGCCGGTGATTACGGAGCGCCTGGCGGGAATCATCACCAACACACCGATGGTGCAGAATTACAAAGTCGTATTCGCGGCCTCGGGCGTCGGCATGATCCTGAGTTATGTCTGGTTCTGGTTCGGTCGGCGCCAGTTGCAGGGCATTGGCAGCCCGCCTGTGGCTGCGGCCAGCAAACGCACGCTCGGCTTGGTGGCGCTATATCTCATCCTCGGCGTGCCGCTCGTGTATTTCCTGATCGCGCAGCTCGGCGCCACGGCGCTGGCCTGGATTCTCGGCATACTCTTCATCGCCCTGGCGGCGATGTTGCTGATCGAAAGCATTCGCGAGGGCGCTGTCGCGCGCGACAAAGTGATCGCGATGTTGATCATCTTCGTCTTCAACGTGCTGTTCTGGATGTTCTTCGAGCAGGCCGGTAGCTCGTTCAATTTCCTCGCCGAGAAAATCGTGCATCGCGATTTCGGCGAATGGGAATTCCCGGTGGCCTGGTTCCAGTCGGTCAACTCGATCGCGATTATCCTGCTCGCGCCGATCATCGCGATGATTTGGGTATGGATGGGACGGCGCAATACCGAGCCGTCGATTCCACGCAAGTTCGGCCTCGGTCTGATCTTCAACGGACTGGCTTTCCTGTTGCTGATGTACGCGCTGACTTCCCTGGTCGACACGAAAAGCATGATTCCGTTCTGGACGCTGTTCATGGTCTATGTGATCCAGTCGGTCGGCGAGTTGTGCCTGTCGCCGATCGGTTTGTCGATGGTGACCAAGCTCGCGCCGCCGCGCTACGTTGCATTTGCGATGGGCGGCTGGTTTCTGTCGGTTGCCAACGGCAACAATCTTTCCGGCATTTTCGCCGGCGCCGTGAGCGGCGAAACCGGCATGACCACAACCTCGGCGCTGAGCGGCTACACGTTCGGATTCTGGTCGCTGATCGGCGCCGGCGTGTTGTTGTTTCTGATCGCGCCGCTGATCAACCGGTTGATGCATGGCGTCAAATGACGGCGGGATCATTTCCGCTTATTTGATCCGCCGTGTGGATTGATCGAGTGCGGCCATGAAAAACGGCGACCCTGGCGGTCGCCGTTTTTATCTTGTAGTGACCGCGGCGTTCATCGCGCCGATGCCTTCGGTGCCGAGCTTGATCAATATTTTTTCGAGCCACGCGCGTTCTTCCGCATCCAGCGTCGAGAGCAACTGGCGTTCGTGTTCGAGCGCGGCCGGCGCGACCTGATCGTAGATCTTCCAGCCCTTGCTCGTCAGCGCGAGCACCGAACGGCGTTTGTCGCGATCCGCCAGCGTGCGCTTGACGCGACCGGCCTGCACCAGCCGCGTCAGCGCGCGGCTGACCGCGACCTTGTCCATCGCTGTGCGCACCGCGACATCGACCGCCGATAAACCTTCGTAGCGCCCGAGCACCGCCATCACGCGCCATTCGGTCACGCTCAGTTCGAAACGCTGCTCGTACTCGCGCGCGATCGCCTGGCTGATCGTGTTGGACAAAATCGAAAGCCGGTACGGCAGGAAACGCTCCAGCTCAAGCACGTGGTGTTCGGTCATGTTGCATCGTTCCTTGCAAATGGTTTCAAATGAAACTATAAAGCATTCCACGACAGGCGCAAGTTGCGCCGAATCCTGTTTCGGAGTTCGCCATGAATGCCCAGGTCAAACCAGAGAATGCCGCTATCACCTATCCTAACCCGATGGGCATCGACGGGTTCGAATTCGTCGAATTTGCCGCGCCCGACGCGGCGTTGTTGCATGCCTTGTTTCGCAGCATGGGTTTCGCCGCCACGGCAAAACACAAGCACAAAAACATCACACTTTATCGTCAGGGTGAATGCAACTTCCTGATCAATGAGGAAGCCGATTCGTTCGCTGCCGATTTTGCCAAATCGCACGGCCCGAGCGCGTGCGGTTTTGCGATTCGCGTCAACGATGCCGCCGCTGCGTATCAGCGTGCGCTCGAAAACGGCGGCGAAGAATTCACCGACAAGGCCGACAGCCGCGCGCTGCCGGTGCCGATCATCAAGGGCATCGGCGATTGCATGTTGTATCTGGTCGATCGTTATGGTGCCAAGGGCAGCGTCTACGCCGATGAATTTGTGCCGATCGCCGGCGCCGAGCAGCAGCCGAAAGGCTTCGGCCTGACCTTCATCGATCACCTCACGCATAACTTGTACTTCGGCAATATGGCGAAGTGGTCGGACTATTACGAGCGCATTTTCAACTTCCGCGAGATTCGTTATTTCGATATCAAGGGCGCCAAGACCGGGCTCGTGTCGAAGGCGATGACCGCGCCGGACAACATGGTGCGCATTCCGCTCAACGAATCGTCCGATCCGAAATCGCAGATCAACGAATACCTGGACATCTACAAGGGCGAGGGCATCCAGCACATCGCGTTGTTCACCGACAATATCTACCAATCCGTCGAGGCGATGCGTTCCGCCGGCGTGCAATTTCTCGATACACCGGACAGTTATTTTTCGGTCATCGACGAACGCATTCCGAATCACGGCGAAGACGTGCCGCGCATGCGCAAGAACAAGATCCTGATCGACGCCGATCAGGAAACACGCAAGCAATTGCTGCTGCAGATTTTCACCCAGACCAATATCGGCCCGATCTTTTTCGAAGTGATCCAGCGCAAGGGCAACGAGGGTTTCGGCGAAGGCAACTTCAAGGCCTTGTTCGAGGCGATCGAGCGCGACCAAGAGACGCGTGGCGTGTTGTAATTGTGATCTGCGGCGAGTCCGCTGAATCGAACGAGTTAGCATGATGGAGCGGCAATGACGGCGAATGCAGCGAACGGTTACATGAGCGGTTTCGGTAACGAATTTGCCACCGAAGCCGTAGCCGGCGTGTTGCCGGTCGGGCAGAATTCGCCGCAAAAAGTGGCGCATGGTTTGTATGCCGAACAGATTTCCGGCACCGCGTTCACCGCGCCGCGCCACAGCAACCGGCGCAGCTGGTTGTATCGCATTCGCCCGGCGGCGATGCATCATCCGTTTCGCCAGTGTGAGGCGGGCGCGGGGTTCCACAATCGGTTCGACGAAGCGCCGCCGACGCCCAACCAGTTGCGTTGGGATCCGTGGCCGATTCCGTTCATGCCGACCGATTTCGTCGATGGCCTGATCACGATTGCCGGCAACGGTAGCGCGGCCTTGCAGAGCGGCGTCGGCATCCATGTCTACACTGCCAACACCTCGATGACCGGGCGTTTTTTCTACAACGCCGATGCCGAAATGCTGATCGTGCCGCAACTTGGGCGCCTGCACATTCGGACCGAACTTGGTGTGCTCGATATCGCGCCGTTGGAGATCGCGGTGATTCCGCGCGGCATTCGGTTTTGCGTCGAGTTGCCGGACGATGCACACGGAAGTGCAAGTGCCGCGGGCGCAGGAAGCGCAGGAGCGGCGGCGCGTGGTTATGTCCTCGAAAATTTCGGCGCGGCGTTGCAGTTGCCCGAACTTGGCCCGATCGGTTCGAACGGCCTGGCCAACGCGCGCGATTTCCTCACGCCCGTGGCGGCCTACGAAGATATCGACGGCGAGTGCGAACTCATCGCGAAATTCCACGGCAATCTGTGGACCGCGACGATCGATCATTCGCCGCTCGACGTGGTCGGCTGGCACGGCAATCAGGCGCCGTACAAATACGATCTGCGGCATTTCAACGTGATCGGCTCGATCAGTTTCGATCATCCCGATCCGTCGATTTTCACCGTGCTGACCTCGCCGTCGGACACGGCTGGCACGGCCAATCTCGACTTCGCGATTTTCCCGCCGCGCTGGCTCGTG
>JANXUW010000098.1 GCA_025351985.1 Pseudolysobacter sp. | reverse complement strand
GTGCCCCGGCGTGGCGCATGCGTGCGCGGCGCGATACTGGCGATCGTCGATCATCTGGAAGTTCGCGAGATCGCCAAAACCCACCTGCGAATACATCAGCATCTGCCGGCCTTGCGGGCGACTGCGCGCACGCAACGGCATGTGTTCGTAATACGCGCGGTACGCGGCGACTCGCCGCTGCACGAAATCCTCGGTGGATTCGCCGAAGCTCGATACATCGGCGGCGTAATCGTTCTCGACTTCGTGATCGTCCCAGGTCAGCAACCACGGATAAGCCTGATGTGCGCGCTGCAAATCCATATCCGTTTTGTAGCACGCGTGGCGATTGCGATATTGATCGAGCGTGACCGCGCCCGCGCCTTCGTGACGACGGATTTGTTCGCCCCACGAACCTTCGTAAATATAGTCGCCAACATGCATGACGAAATCGAGATCGTCATCGAGCATGTGCCGATATGCGCTGAAATATCCCTGCTCGAAATGCTGGCACGACGCCACCGCAAAGCGCAGTCGTTGCATCGCTGCGCCCGGCAACGGCGCGGTGCGCGTGCGCCCGATCATGCTCGTTTCGCCACCGACGCGAAACTGATACCAGTACCAGCGATCCGGCAACAAACCTTCGACTTCGACATGCACCGAATGCGCCCATTCGGGTTCGGCATCGATGCTGCCGCGCTGCACGACACGCGTCATTTTTTCATCGAGCGCAACGATCCAGTCCACCGCAATCGCCAGCGCCGGCATGCCGCCGCCGGTCAGCGGCTCGGGCGCAAGACGTGTCCACAAGACAAAGCCATCCGGCGTCGGATCGCCACTGGCAACACCCAGCGTGAACGGATAACTGCTGAAGCGCGGCTGCGCCAGAATGCGCTGCGCCGAACCGGTGAAAACGATGCCCGCAAGCGCACTCGCGCCGAGCAGCAAACGCCGCCGCTGGGTATCGATGGAAGTAACGGAATTGGCAAAGCGCATGGATGAGGCCGTGCCCGAAGCAGCTCGAGCTTCGGGGTGCAGCATCGCTGCGCGGCATTGCGTGGTCTTTACCGTCGCGTTGCAAAGTGATGACGACGCTAGTCCAGCTAGCGAGGTAGAAAGAACAAAACCGCCTAAAGAAACATGCAACTTTGGATCTATTCGAGATCAATATCCGCTGATGATATCCAATATCTTTCCCTGACCATCGATGATAAATATCTCATTGCCGAACGAATCCGGCGAAGTGATGCCGACGTACAACCGATAGCCGCAAACATCCTTTTCCACACGCATTACCTTGCCCGGTGGAGGAATGCCATACATGAAGTGCGGATCCTTCGCTAGCCGGGAATAAAGCTCTAACTCGCCTATGACTGGACCACATGAAACAGTTGCAGCTCCCGCCCAACTACTCATGAGCAACAGGATCGAAAGAATCGGCTTCCGCATTTTGTCAGTCCGATGGTTGAAACAAATCGGCGCCTTCGGGCGCCGATTTTTTCAATTGACAGAGAAACGCAAACTCTTAGTGCATCGGGCTGATCGTGAACTTGCCGAATGCCACACCGAGATCCCAGCCACGCCCGGTGCCGGAGATGGCGAGCGAGATTTCGCCCTTGGTCATCGCCTGCGCTTCGCTGGATTTCACTGCACCGGCCGATGCCCCGGCGGTGGCGTAATCGCCGAGCAATTCCTTGATCGAATGCGCGTTGGAGAATTTGCCGCGGCCATCGTCGATCGATGATTTACCCACAGTCAAACCGCCGCCGGTGGTCTTGATGTTGACCTTCAAACGCGAGCCATCGTTGCAGGTGATCGTGCCGGTGCCGGAAGCGGTCTTGTAGATCATCGACCAGCCCGAGGTGGCGAATTTCATGTCGCATTCCAGCCGGGCATCGGCGGCCAGCGCGATTTTCGGCACGATAAAACTCGCGGACAACAACACGGCGGCGAACGTCAAAGCAATGCGGTTCGACATACGATTTCTCCTTGGGATTACGGTGGGTACAACGCACGAAATGTGCTGCAAAAAACGTTAAGCGCATGGTAAAAACGTGCGCTGACAATCTGCGGTCAATCGCGGAACGACGAATCGCGGCGATCGAGCCGACGCAACAATCCGGGCCATGCCAGCGCACCGCCGAGGCCGCGCGTCACCGCTTTGGCCTGCGCGAGGATGCCCGCGAGAATCGCATCGGGAATCGCGATCAGTTCACCGCCACCGGCCTGCGCGCGCAACTGGATCATGCACGCCGATTCGAGGATGTACATCGCGAGGAACGCATCGGCAATACTCGATCCGCAGGTCAGCAGACCGTGATTGCGCAGAATCAAGGCGGTCTTCTCGCCGAGATCGGCCACGAGGCGCGGTTTCTCCGCCTCGTTCAACGCCACGCCCTCGTAATCGTGATAACCGACACTGGCCAGCGCAAACAACGATTGTTGCGACAACGGCAGCAAGCCGTTTTTTTGCGCCGATACGGCGACGCCGTTGATCGAGTGGACATGCAGCACGCATTGCGCATCTTCGCGCGCCGCGTGGATCGCGCTGTGAATCGTGAAACCCGCCGGGTTGATCGGGTATGGCGAATCCAGCACGACGTTGCCGTGCAGATCGACCTTGACCAGACTCGACGCGGTGATTTCCTCGAACAGAAATCCGTACGGATTGATCAGGAAATGATGATCGCTGCCCGGCACACGCGCCGAGATATGCGTGAACACGAGATCGTCCCAGCCATACAACGCGACCAGGCGATAACACGCGGCAAGATCGACCCGCGTCTGCCACTCTTCCGGCGACACTTGATCGCGAATCGAATTTTTTGCGCTATCGGTCATCGTGATCACCTGTGTGTCATGCAAAACGAGAGCATAACAAGACGCGGCGGCCTGGCAATGTCGCGCAGCACAAACGGGCGTTCAGATCGATGTCGGAGCCGGCAGCGCACGCGGTGAATTCGGCCGCGCCGCAAGACTGATCAACCAGACGATGCCTGCAAGCAGCAGCACCGGCAGCAGTACATGCAACAAACCGATCGCAAGGCCGAACAGCATCGCGCCGAGCGCCAGCATCAGCGCAACACCGAGCAGCGAAAAAATCAGCGTGAACGCGCCGGCCAGCACCACGCCGGTCAAACGCAAGATCCCGACCAGCAATGCCACGCCGAGCAACAGTCCGCCGAGCGGCAGCAATACAATCAGCAGCAAAATCACGACGACGGCAGTGAACGGCTTGAACATGATGACGTCTCCCGATCCGGACGATGGATGGAGTGCTCAGCCTACTCCGCGCCAGCACGGCGCGAAATAGGCAGGACGTCACTCTTGCAATCGCGCGTTTGCGCCGCAGCGACATCCACATCGGCCAGGATTTACGCTACGCTGCGCCGATGCGTGAAACCGCTTGGAACACGCTATCCACCGCGCACTTTGACCTTGCCCGAGGCCCGTCATGCCGACCCGCGAATTCCGTTATTACGACTTGATCCTCGGCGCCTTCGTCGCGGTATTGTTGTGTGCCAACCTGATCGGCCCGGCCAAGATCGCCGAGGTACATCTGCCGCTGCTCGGCGATTTCAAATTCGGCGCGGGCGTGCTGTTTTTTCCGATCTCGTATTTTTTCGGCGATGTGCTGACCGAGGTGTACGGGTATGCGCGTGCACGACGTGTGATCTGGTCCGGGCTGGCCGCGCTCGCGTTCGCCTCGATCATGAGCGCGGTCGTGGTGGCGCTGCCGCCGGCCGACGGCTGGAAAGATCAAGCCGCGTATTCGACCATTTTCGGCCAGACGCCACGCATCGTGCTGGCGTCGATCACGGCGTTTTTCGCCGGGGAATTCGTCAACTCGTTTGTCATGGCGAAACTCAAGATTCTCAGCAACGGCCGCTTTTTGTGGATGCGCGCGATCGGCTCGACGATGTGCGGCGAAGGCGTCGATTCGCTGGTGTTTTA
>JANXUW010000079.1 GCA_025351985.1 Pseudolysobacter sp. | reverse complement strand
CCATCCAGTGATTGTTCGGGCCGGCATCGTCCTTGTTTTCGGTGCAGACAAAGGTCAGGTGCTCAACCCGCGCAACATCCGAGGGATGCGAGCGATGCAGATAGCAATTCGGATGCGTGCTCGGGTTGAGTTCGATCAGATCGCCGGACTCGAGCATGAGTTCGGTCAGTGCCTCGTTTTCCGCGTTGCTGCCGTCGCACCAGTGAATGCGATCGGGTTGGGTAAGTCGCGCGACCTCGTCGACCCAGCGATTCAGTATTTCCAGTTTGCTTGCCATGAATTCCTCGAAGGCTTGCGCCCAAAGCTAATAAAAACGGTGTGGCGCGCGCGCTGCAATCGAGCAGCGGTGCAGCCTGACGATGCCGATCCGCAATCAGTCGGGAATCAGCGAGGCAATGGTGTGTTCGACGTAGGATTCGTATTGCGCATGATCCATGCGCGGCACGATCAGTTGCAGCGAGAGCTGCAAAAATCCGACGTAGGCAGAATAAGCGAGCCGCGCGCGATGCACCGCCTGGCTGCGTTCCATGCCGGCCTGGCGATACGCGATGGTCAGAAAATCCATGCGTCGCTGGCCGACGCGGCGCATCAGCGGAGCGACCTGAGCGTGCTCCAGCGCACCCATCAGCGCAGAATAAATCACGTGCGATTTTATCTCGCGACTGGTGCGACGGAACAGCTCGCGCAGACGTTCGCGCGGGTCGGCAATCGGTTCGACCGGACCGAGCACGTTCTGCTCGTCGTCGCGCTCCCAGCGTTCCAGCGCAGCCTTCAGCAAAGCCTCGCGCGTGGCGAAGTGCCAATAGAAGCTACCCTTGGTCACACCGAGCCGGCGCGCCAGCGATTCGACCGCCACGGCACCCACGCCTTGCTCTGCAATCATGTCGAGCGCACCGATTTCCCAATCGATGGCGCTCAGGCGCGACGGCCGTTCCAGTTTTTTGACGATACTCAACATGCGGTGATGGTGACGCAAGCCGGTGGAATAGTGAAGCCGCAGTGCAGCGCACGCGGTCCGCTATTCTAATCGGCGCGCCCGACACTTTCCATACGCGCGCGTATTGACAGCGTGGGACGCAAATACCATACTCGACGGTATGGTTTCCATCGAAACATTCTCCGCCCCACCGCGCGCCAGCACGCAAGTGCGCTTGCCGGCCGCCGATGGCCTGCATCTGGCGCTGGAATACTTCGGCGATGCGGCCGCGCCGACCGTGGTGTTTGCGCACGGTTTCGGCCAGACCCGCCAGGCGTGGCGCAATACCGCGATGCAGCTCGCCGAACAAGGCTGGTGTTGCATCAGCGTCGACGGACGCGGTCACGGTGACAGCGCGTGGTTGCCGGGTGGCGATTATTCGATGCAGCAATTCACTACCGACCTGATCCAGATTGCGCGCGGATGTGCCGCGCCACCCGTGCTGGTCGGCGCCTCGATGGGTGGCCTGCTCGCGCTCGCCGCCGAAGCCGAAGCCGGCCCGGGATTGTTCCGCGCGTTGGTGCTGGTCGATATCACACCGCGCTGGGAAACCGCCGGCGTCGAACGCATTCTCACGTTCATGCGCGCCTATCCCGATGGTTTTGCCGATCTCGATGAAGCTGCCGCGGCGATCAAGCAATACCTGCCGCAGCGTCGCGAAAACACCCCAAGTGAACGCCTGCGCAAATACCTCGTGCCGCGTGAAGATGGCCGACTACGCTGGCACTGGGATCCGCGCCTGCTCGATATCGTCGCTGGCGACACGACGCAACAACAGGCGGATCTTGCGATTGCCGCGAGGACGATTCGCATTCCAACTCTGCTCATCAGCGGCAGCGAAAGCGACATCGTGTCGAGTGCCACGATCGACGAATTTCTCGCGCTGGTGCCGCACGCAAAACACGTCGCCGTGCCACGCGCCACGCACATGCTGGTCGGCGATCGCAACGATGTATTCACCGACGCCGTTCTCGAATTCATTCAACCGCTGCGCGAAAAAGCAGCGGATTTCAAAGGAGTAAGACCATGAGTTCCTGGTATCCGATCCTCGCCATCATCGTCAGCTCGCTGGCCTGCGCCTACCTGCGTGTGAACCTGCGCAACTGGAGCATCGTCACCGCTGCCGCGCTGATCTTCGCCGCCGTGCTGGCGCAAAGTTCGTGGTTCAGCACGATCGTCAGCGCTGCAATTTTTGCGCTGATCGCGGTGCCGCTGAACCTGCCGGAGTTCCGCCGCAAGCGCCTGACCGCACCGCTGCTGGCGATTTATCAGAAGATCACGCCGGAAATTTCCGATACCGAAAAAGTCGCGCTCGAAGCCGGCACGGTCGGCTTCGAAGGCGAACTGTTCAGCGGCAAACCCGACTGGAAACAATTGCTGGCGCAGCCGGTGCCGCGCTTGAGTCTGGAAGAACAGGCCTTTCTCGACGGACCCTGCGAACAGCTTTGCCAGATCATCAACGACTGGGAAATCACCCACGAGCGCGCCGACCTGACGCCCGAGGTGTGGGACTTCATCAAGACCCACAAATTCTTCGGCATGATCATTCCGAAGAAATACGGCGGCCTCGAATTCTCCGCACTCGCGCACTCCGCGGTGTTGCAGAAAGTTGCGAGCATTTCGGGCACGGTGTCATCGACGATTGCGGTACCGAACTCGCTCGGCCCGGCCGAATTGCTGCTGCATTACGGCAGCGACGAACACAAGAATTATTATCTGCCGCGTCTCGCCGACGGCCGCGAGATTCCGTGTTTTGCGCTGACCGGCCCGACCGCGGGTTCGGATGCGACGTCGATTCCCGACACGGGCATCGTTTGCAAGGGT
>JANXUW010000354.1 GCA_025351985.1 Pseudolysobacter sp. | reverse complement strand
GTTTTTCCTGCTGCCGGTATCGCCGTTTCCGCAAGTCGATTCGCCGGCAATTTCAGTCTCGGCGAACATGGCTGGCGCGAGTCCCGAGACGATGGCCGCGAGTGTCGCCACGCCGCTCGAACGTCGCCTCGGCACGATCGCCGACGTCACCGAGATGACGTCGTCGAGCTCGCTTGGCTCGACGCGCATCCAGCTGGTATTCGGCCTGAATCGCGATATCGATGGCGCCGCGCGCGACGTGCAGGCCGCGATCAACGCCGCGCGCGCCGATCTGCCGACGGCGCTGCGCAGCAATCCGACGTATCGCAAAGCCAACTCGGCGTCGGCGCCGGTGATGATCCTCACGCTGACCTCGGACACGATGAGTACCGGCCAGATCTATGACGCGGCCTCGACCGTACTCGGCCAAAAATTGTCGCAGATCGAAGGCGTCGGTGATGTCACGATCGGTGGCAGTTCGTTGCCTGCGGTGCGCGCCGAACTGAATCCGCACGCGCTGTTCAAATACGGCATCGGCCTAGAGGATGTGCGCGCGGCGTTGTCCGCGGCGAATGCGCATAGCCCGAAAGGCGCGATCGAAGACGAGACACGCCACTGGCAGCTCTACACCAACGACCAGGCGCGCACCGCCGATCAATATCGCATGCTGCTCGTGGCGTATCGCAACGGCTCGCCGGTGCGCTTGTCCGATGTCGCCGAGGTGGTCGATTCGGTCGAGGATCTGCACAACCTCGGCCTCGCCAACGGCAAACCGTCGGTGCTGGTGATCATCACCTGCCAGCCCGGCGCCAACATCATCGACACGGCGGATCACATCACCGCGCTGCTTCCGCAATTGCAGGCGGCGATTCCGGCATCGGTGCAGCTGGGCGTTGCGCTGGAACGCACCACCACCATTCGCGCGTCGCTGCACGATGTCGAAAAAACCCTGATCACTTCGACCATGCTCGTGATCATGGTGGTGTTCCTGTTCTTGCGAAATGCGCGGGCCACGCTGATTCCGGCGGTGGCCGTGCCGGTGTCGCTGATCGGCACGTTCGGCGTGATGTACCTGTGCGGTTTCAGTCTCGACAACTTGTCGCTGATGGCGCTGACGATCGCCACCGGTTTTGTGGTCGATGATGCGATCGTCGTGCTCGAAAATATTTCGCGCCATCTCGAGGCCGGCATGAAACCGCTGCCCGCGGCGCTGCTCGGCGCGCGCGAAGTCGGCTTCACGGTATTGTCGATGAGCATTTCGCTGATCGCGGTATTCATTCCCATTTTGCTGATGGGCGGCATCGTCGGGCGGCTGTTTCACGAGTTTGCGATCACATTGTCGGTGGCGATTTTGGTTTCGCTGGCGGTGTCGCTGACGACCACGCCGATGATGTGCGCGCGCTTGCTGCGCAGCGTGAAGCACAAGCGCGAACCGTCACAATTTGCGCAAATGAGCGAGCGATTTTTCGCGCGCCTGAGCGGCGCCTACGAAAGCAGCCTGGCGTGGGCGCTGCGCCATTCGCCGCTGATGATGATCATCCTGCTGATCACGGTTTGCCTGAATGTATACCTGTACGCCATCGTGCCGAAGGGATTTTTTCCGCAGCAGGATACCGGACGTCTGCAGGGCGGCATTCAGGCCGACCAGAGTATTTCGTTCCAATTGATGCAACAGAAGCTGCGCCAGTTTCTCGACATTATGCAGAAAGACCCCGACGTGCAGAATGTGGTCGGTTTCACCGGCGGCGGCCAGACCAATTCGGCACGTGCGTTCGTTACCTTGAAGCCGCTCGGCGAACGCACCAAAACCGTGGATGAAGTGATCGCGCGCCTGCGCATCAGCCTGAGCGTGGTGCCGGGCGCGAGTCTGTTTCTGCAAGCCGCGCAGGATATTCGCGTCGGCGGCCGCCCGAGCAATTCGCAATATCAATACACCTTGCAGGGCGACGATATCGAAGAATTGCGCACGTGGTCGGCGAAAATCGTCACCGCGCTGCAATCCGTGCCGCAACTGGCCGACGTCAATTCCGACCAGCAGGACAAAGGCCTCGAAACCCAGCTCACGATCGACCGCGCGACCGCAACGCGGCTCGGCCTGACCGCAAGCCAGATCGACAACGCGCTGTACGATGCGTTCGGCCAGCGCCAGATCACGCAGTATTTCACCCAGATCAACTCCTACCACGTGATCATGGAGGTTCCGGCCGAAATGGCGGGACAGCTTGGGACCATCGACAAGCTGTACGTGAAGTCCGCTTTGGGACAGGCGGTGCCGCTG
>JANXUW010000060.1 GCA_025351985.1 Pseudolysobacter sp. | reverse complement strand
TCATGCCCCAGATGCCGGCCAGAATGACCGGCGGAATGCCGGCGACCGACGCAACTGTGAGCACTTTCATCACCTCGTTCTGATCGGTGTTGATAATGCCGAGAATCGCATCGAGCAAAAACTGCAATTTATCGGTGAGTTGTGCATCGAATTCGTTCAGTGCCACCAGATCGTTCTTGGCCAGCAGCAAACGCGCGAGACTGGGCATGTCCATGCATTTCGGTTTGCCGTCGTGCGCGAAAGTCACCACACGCAACACGCCGATCAGCGAGCTGCGCATGCGGGTGAGGCGACTTTCCAGACGTGCCACTTGCAGCATCGGCACGCGCAGGGAGCTTGAACGTTTGCCGGCGCCGGCCAGTACCTCGTGCGACAGCTGTCCGAGCTCGGCGGCGATGCCTTCCATCTGGTCGGCCGCCAGATTGATGATCGTCTCCATGATCGTGATGAACGCATCGATGCTGGTGACGCTCGCGCTTTTTTCGACGCGTGACTCGGCCAGATCGAACGCCTGCGTATCGGCATAACGCAGCGATACCAGTACATCGGAGGTCAGCAGAAATCCCAGCGGTGTCGGCGCTTCGTTGTCGTGCGCCGCATCCGAAAAATACGGGATGTTGAGATACAGCACGTCGCCTTCGGCGCGAATGCGGCTGGAGAGTTCGATGCCGCTGATCTGGTCGCGTTCGGGGATCTTCAAGCCGCTGGCGTCTGCCGCCTGCTGTTTTTCTTCCGGCGTGGGATTGAGCAGATCAAACCACACCGCGTGACTTTTTTTCGTCGTTCGCGTTGACTCGAGTGATGCCGTTGCGGTGGCCGGATAAATTTTCAGCATGAGGTATCGATCCGCGTGGAGAAATCACGTTGCGCTGGCGAAACGGCGCGGCTCATGCGGACAACGGCCAGCTAGCGGTGCCGCTGATAACGGTATCGGTGCGGCCGCCGACCCAGACGTTTTCGCCCGGCTGCATGTGAATCAGAATCTGCGCATCGTGACCGATTTCGCGACCCTGGCTGACAATGTATCCGTGTGCAAATGCACCGTGCGGTTCACGTACGCCGATATAGGCGGCGATCAAACCGTTGGCTGCGCCCGACGCCGGATCTTCATCGATACCTACGCCGCACGGGAACGCACGCACCACGAGTTCGCGCTCGGAATCCTCGCGGCGCGCGAATACGCACAGGCCGAGGCAGTCGCTGGATTTTGCCAGTGCAGCGATCGCCGCGTGATCCGGTTGCCATGCGCGCAGTATTGCTTCGTCGGCGAACTCTGCCACCCACCAACGTCGTCCGCCTTCGACAAACGCGGGCGGCAAAATGCCGAGCCGGGTTGTGCCGAGCACCGTCTGCAGCAAAGGCTCACCGGCCAAAGTTTGATCGAGGATTCGCGCACGCGGCGCTGCGACGAACAGCCGACGTTGCCGACCTTCGCCAGCGATGCGGATGGTCAGCAATCCTGCCGCGCACTCTTGCACGAGTGTGCCGTCACGCGCGGTCGCCATGCCGGTTTCGAGCACGGCGTGAGCGCTGCCGATGCTCGGGTGGCCGGCAAACGCAATCTCGCGCACGGGCGTGAAAATGCGCAGGCGATAACTCGCGCCGCGCTGGGTCGGCGGCAATACGAACGTGGTTTCGACCAAGCCGGTCCACGCGGCGAATGCTTGCATGTCGGCATCGCTCCATGCCTGCGCATCGAGCACGACAGCGAGCGGATTGCCGCCGCCACGGCTGGCGGCGAAAACATCGAGTTGCAGATAACGCACGTTGCCCATAAATTCGAAAGTCACCTCGACAGGCGCATCAAAAGTCGCAATCAGTTCTCGACCGTGCGCAGCCGCACGTCGTCGACCCAGCCGGTGCCTTCATCGAGCAGCACCACACTCACGCTGATCCATGTCGTGGCGACAGGTACCTTGTCCTCCAATGTGATCTTCTGCCATTTTGTGCTGGTGCCGACCATCGGCTCGGACTTTTTTTGCGTGATACTGTTGCCATCGCCGGACATGAAATTCAGGATCAGGCGCCAGCCTTTTTTGCCGACGTCCGCCGTGCGTAGCTGGGCACTGAGTTCGACGGTCTTGCCTATTAACTTCTCCGCGGCTACTTTCTGTTCGAGCGAGCCGTAGACCTGATTGACCGTGCGGTGCATGCGGAAGCTGTGCTTGCCGCCATGAAACTGCTTGCTGTCGGTGGTCATTTCGTAGGCCAGTGCGCCGGCGTGCTGCATCTGGTTCCAGCCAGGGATTTCATCGGCTTTCACCGGCATTTCGAAACCCGGATTGACCAGCGCAATTTCTGCGGCAACCGCGGGTGCTGCAAAACCCAACAACACACAGAGCAAAACGAGTGCTTTCATCGAACGATTCCTTGAGGGCAATACCTGACAGGTCGCCACTATGCCAGCAGCTGTGGCATTGTGCACAGTGCGATTTTGTTCGCGAATAGTCGGCACAATACGCGCCGTGGACTTCACCACAAGAATCGTCTGAAAAATAGTGCGGCCGCGCGGATTTGCATGACGGAAGCAATCGATCAACCAACCTGGCGCGTGACGCCAACGGAGAATTTGCATGAGCACCAACAGAAACGTCGCTGTGATCATCGGCAGCCTGCGCAAGCAATCATTGAATCGCAAACTCGCAATGGTGCTGATCGAGCTGGCGCCGCCGAACTTGAAAATGAATATCGTCGAGATCGGCCAGTTGCCGTTGTACAACCAGGATCATGAGGAAACGCCGCCGGTGGCGTGGACCGCATTTCGCGATCAGGTCGGCCCGAACGACGCGGTGCTGTTTGTCACGCCCGAATACAATCGCTCGATTCCGGGCGTGTTGAAAAATGCGGTCGATGTCGGCTCGCGCCCTTACGGCAAAAGCATCTGGGAAGGCAAACCCGCCGCCGTGGTCAGCGCCTCGCCCGGCGCCGCCGGTGGATTCGGTGCCAACTATCACCTGCGTCAATCGCTGGTCGGCGTCAACGTGGCCGTGATGGCGCAACCGGAAGTCTGTCTCGGCGGCGCCGACAAACATTTCGATGCAGAAGGCAAACTCGTCAATGCGTCCACCGCAGAATTCCTTGGCAAATTCACCCATGCATTTGCAGCGTGGATTGAGCGCTTTGTCGCGAAATAAAAATCGCACCCGAAAATCTGTCTTGTCCTTTCGGCACAACTCTTGTAGCGCGAGAACGGGGCGTCTACTCGAAATGCGCGCTTATGGTGCTTCCAGCCAAATTGAAACAGAGAATTTTGTGCGGTCGGTATTTACAATCAGGCTGTGCTAAACGTTTTCTTCCGCATCGCTGGAGTCGTCATCCATATCGTCGAGGAAATATATTGCGTCCTGTGTGATGTCATCCCACGGTTTTGATGTGAGTACGTAGCCCAACTTGTTGACAACGTGATATCCCGGTGACGCATACCAGTTGCCATCCGCATCATCGCCAGATTCGACAACTGTCCATACGCAATTGAGAGGATGTGCGATGACATCCTTATGCTGAAAAAAATCCCCGGATGGATGTTTTTTTACGCCCCAAATGCGTTCGAAATCATCTTCAGAAATAAATTTATAATCGCTGTTCATAGCCACACCTTCATGAAATTAGATAGTTTCTATCTTGTAAAGTATTGCGGTGTTGCACGATAAGAAATCTGTCTGGAATAAATCGCTCCGGCAACTCTATCTGCTTGTCTTCTATGGGCCAGAATACGTTTTGCAGAAATACATCTTTGCTGGCCTTGAGTTGTGCAGACAGCACAATGCGCCAGTCATCGCTGAGGCTGAATAAGTGACTATCGAATGCCTTGTCGTGGATCGCGGAAAGGCATAACCCATTACTAGGATTCAGGCGATTCTTTTTGTCCGCGCTCCACGGCACGATGTGACTTGCGACTAACAATCGCTTATCCGAAACGCCCGAAATACAACAACGATCGCGATAACTGCTAAGTACGGCGCGACGAAAGAACGTCTGCTTGATGCGCTGCTGCACCAAGGCCAGTCGCGTTTCGCCCGTGAAGTCCGTCAGCAGAATGCTATCGTCTTTGTCGGCTGGGATTTCATCCTTCAATCCATGCTCAAGCAGCAAGTATTGACGTAACTGTTCGCATTCAATCGTGAGCCGTTCCCAATCGGCATGGAACTCATCCCAAATTTGTCGATCAAGTGCAGAGGCGCCGCTTAACCCCTTGCGGCCACTGCCGGTGATCGAAGGATCGAGGCTGGCGAAGTTGACCAACTTCATCGCCAGTGCGCTTGGCGTTCGACCGATGAGCTGAGCAAGTTCGATGATTTGACGATTCTTGCTATGCAGCTTGCCAAACGGAGTCTGGCAATAAAAATGAAACGCCAGCTTGAGTTGTTCGGACGTCCAATTGCCTGTACCGGCGAAAGCCGAAGATGAAACATTGAATGTGTCCGTCACGGTTGCTTCCTTGATGCGCAGCTTCGATACGATCAACTTTGCAACGGTTTCGATCATTGGCGCAACTGCTGCTTCGGCGAGCAATTGATACGCCTGCGTATCACTCACCGGAATTTTGAAACTGTCCGGCAATCCCATCAGCCGTGCGCACTCGCGCGGTGTGAGTCGGCGCGGGCGTTTGCGCGGGCCTTGCGCGACGAGGATTTCCGAGCCGTCCTTGTAATAACGCGCGGACAAAGTACGCGTGACGCTATCGGCATTGACCAATCCGAAGCCAAAGCCGTTGCCGGCGGCGCGGTGTTTGGCGGCGTACTTTTGCAGGTAAACCCACAGGCGCGGCGTGAGTGTGTATTTGGCATCCACCTTGCCTTTGCTGCCGCTGGTGAATGGTGCTTCGGTGGCCTCGCTGCCGTCTTGCGGATGCAGGATGGAATGGAGACGCGGCCCGATTTTCGGCAACTGCAAATCGTCCCATGAGAAATCCGTTGCCTCGCGAAAACCCACGACAAGAAAGCGTTCGCGGTGCTGCGGCAAGAAGTGCTGGCCGTCGATCACCTTGCAATGGATGTGATACCCGAGATCCTCGCGCAGCACTTTCTGGATCACGCGAAACGTATTGCCCTTGTCATGGCTGACGAGATTCTTGACGTTCTCCAGCAAAAACGCTTTGGGCCGTTTGGCCTTGAGAATGCGCGCCACATCGAAAAACAAGGTGCCTTGTGTTTCATCGGCGAATCCGTGCGCGCGACCGAGCGCATTCTTTTTCGACACGCCGGCAATACTGAACGGCTGACACGGAAAACCGGCCAGCAATACATCGTGATCGGGGATGTCGTTTTCATCGACTTGCGTGATATCGCCGACAAATGTATGCGAGGCGTCGGGAAAATTTTCCAGATAGGTTTTCTGCGCGTAGGAATTCCATTCGCTGGTGAAAATACAGCGTCCACCATGCGCCTCGAAACCCATGCGGATACCACCGATGCCGGCGAACAGATCGATGAAGGTGAAGGCGGCATCGGTTTTGTGCGCCGGGCTGGCCAACGGCAGCAGACGTTGACGAATCGCATCGGCCAGATACGGCGGCGGATCGCTTTCACCGACCTCCCAACGGCGCAAGGTACGCACGTCCACTTCGAGCGCGTAGGCCAGTTCTTTCTGGCGATAACGGCCACGCAGGCGCGTCAGCAGGGCATGTACATCTTCCATTTGCGAATCTTCACTAGGGTTTCAGTGCGGGCATTATGTCCGCTATTTGTCCCTTTTGGAAGGCCGAAATTTTTCATGAAATGCCGGCTTCGGTGTGCTGCTTTTTCGGGCGTGATCGCGAGTGGCGAGCAGATAAATTCTACGCAGTGAAACC